>DATGEL010000049.1 GCA_035310145.1 Dehalococcoidia bacterium | reverse complement strand
TTCAACCGCCGCCGGCTCCATGGAGAGTTAGGCATGGCGCCGCCAGCGGAGTTCGAGGCCCTGTACTACGATGAGCAGCAGCCGCTTCCACTGGCTGCTTCCCAATAACCCGAGTCTCTATGAAACCCGGGGCGGTTCACCCCCGTCCCCAGCACTCTCTCTGGTATTTCCTGTATAGCAGTCGATCCGGCTGCCTATAACAAGGCAAGTGATGGTGCAGATATCCTGCCGCAGGGCAAAGCACTATCGGTTCAAAGGGCCAACCCTGCTCAATTGCTCACCCTCGATCGATTGGATATCGACAGTTCTGCGTCACAGAACAGTCTGATGGTCAGGATCGATCTGCCTTTAACGGAAAATCAGACCTTGCACTACTATACGATCGAGGCACGTCGTCGCTTCGGTTACGATCACGGGCTAACCGATGATTCAGAAGGAGTGGTTGTACACGAGGTAAAGATCCCTGGAATTACCATAGGCATCGTTCCCTATTCCGGCTTTCCTCAAAAGGGGGTTGGCGGGACGATCACGCTGGCGGTCGGTGATGGCTTCTATGACAGCGCCAACGGGGTTTCCATCACCGTGCACGCCAAGACGGACACGGGCTATCAGGTCATCGTCGGGTTCCCTACCGTCGCCTCGGTCACCCCGAACTCTGGTCCCGAAGCTGGTAACCAAGCGGTGACCATCCACGGTCAAGGCTTTCCGAGTGTCGCTGGAGACACCAGCTTCCTGTTCGGTGCCAACCCGGCGACGGGTGCGCAGTGCCAACCAGACCCGGTGGACGGCAACCTGGATCTCTGCACTGCGACGACGCCTCCAGGCACAGGCGCAGTCCCGGTGACGGCGACAGTGGGCGGCGCAAACGGCGTTCGGAGCGCGGACCCCTCGCCGCCGGTGTACATCTATGCGGCTAAACCGACGGTGACGCGTGTGGATCCACCGGGCGGCCTCTCGGGGGGTCAGAACACCGTGGTGATCACCGGCACAGGGTTCGCACCCGGTGAAGGCGACACGAGCGTGGCGTTCGGATCGGTGGCGGCGACGCTCGTTCAGCCGTGCACGACTACGCAGTGCACGGTGCAGGCGCCAGCCGACAGTTCCGGGATCGCCATCCATGAGGTGGACGTGCGCGTCACCGTCGGCGGCCAGACGAGCGACATCGACCCTTCAGGCCGAGACCAGTACACCTACTACGTCTGCTCAGCATCCGTGATCGGCAGCCCGGCCTCACCGGAGCCCGTCGCGACCTACGCCACGGTCGCCGAGCAAGTGACCAATTGCCTCCAGCCCCAGGCCCGCACCACCTTCACCGCGCCTGGCTTCGCCGCCCCCGCGGTGCTGCAGGACTATGGCTACAACGCCACCAATCAGACGGTCTTCTGGCAGACTGACGCGGATAGCGCCGCCACCTATGACTTCGCCCTCTACCTGAAGCAGTCGGGGGCGGCTGATCCCACCACCCCGAGTGCGGACCTGCCCTACATCCTCTCCGGCGGCATGCACTCGAACGCGATGATGGCTCCGCAGGGGAGCGGCACCACCGCAGGGGCGGCTACCGCCACGCGGGCGCCTTCGGTACCCACGACTGAGGTGCACGCCGGCAAAGGACCGCGCCCTAACCCCAGGGGGAGGGGCCGCACGCCGTCCACCCCTCGGCCGTCGGCGCTCGCCTACGACCAGGCCGCGCCGCAGCCCACCGCGAGCTTTGTCCAGAGCAGTCAAACGCTCGTGCCGCAGACCAGCGGCAGTCCGACCGACCGGCTCCTCTTCTGCTGGAACCACTACGACGGTCCCAGCATCGATGGCGAGGTGATCGACATCGAGTTTCTTGGCCCTACCGGTGTGCTGACGCCGGTCGATCAGTGGGGCGACACCTATTTCAATGCCGCGAGCAACGATGAGGGCGACGGCAACGGCTACGGCTGCTTCTTCTTCACCCCCGCCGATTGGTTCCAGGGCACGATTCCCGGGGGCATGTGGTCGGTGCTGACGGTGGGGGAGCAATCCGGTATCACCGTGCTCAGCCAGATCAACCTCAGCGGCAGCAGCAGTGGCAGCGGGCCGACGGTCACCAGCCTCAGCCCCGGTCACGGCAGCGCCGCCGGCGGCGACCCCATCACCATTCAGGGCACCAACTTCAGCGCCAGCGGCACCACGGTCAGCTTCGGCGGCACGGCGGCGACCGTGCAGAGTTGCACGCTTACGCAGTGCGCCGTGACCAGTCCGCCGGGGTCGGGCCAGGTCAACGTCGTCGTCACTGTCGGCGGTGCATCGAGCGCGACCGGCAGCCAGACGCTGTTCAGTTACGACCCGCCGACGGTGGGCGCGCTCTCGACCACCCACGGCGGGGTCGGCGGTGGGACCGCGGTCACGATCAGCGGCACCAACTTCAGCGCGAGCGGCGCCACCGTCGCCTTTGGCAGCGCCGCCGCAACGAATGTCTCCTGCACCGCCACCAACTGTACGGTCACCAGCCCGCCTGGCACCGGCCAGGTGAACGTCGTCGTGGCGGTGAGCGGGATGAGCAGCCAAACCGGCAGCCAGACCCTCTTCACCTACGACCCGCCCAGCGTGTCCGGCGTCTCGCCGACCTCCGGGCCGGCGGCCGGCGGCACGGCGATCACGATTACGGGCAGCAACCTGAACGCCGTCACCGGCGGCACGCAGGTCAGCATTGGCGGGGTAGCGGCAACCGGGGTGCAGTGCGCGAGCGATGGCACGAGCTGCACCGCCGCCACCCCGGCGACGAGCGGCTCTGGTGGCGCCGCGCCCGTCGTCGTGACGGTCGATGGCGTTAGCAGTCAGGCGAACGCGTCGTTCAGCTACGACGCAGCGCCGCCGGTCCCCCCCACGGTCGGCGGCACCTCGGCGACGGTGGGCGCTCCCGGCACTACGCTCACGATCACCGGCACGAACTTCAGCACTACGCCCAGCCAGGACCAGGTCACCTTCAACGGCAAGCCGGCCACGGTCACGGCGGCGACGGCGACGCAGCTCACGGTCACCGTCCCCACCGGCGCGACCTCCGGCCCGCTCAGCATTACGACGCCGGGTGGCGCGGTCACGGCGGGCGACTTCTTCGTGCCCCCGGCGGGCTACAGCGCGGCGAACGTCGTTGCGACCAACCGCATGAGTGTGGGGAGCACGCAGACGGAGACGATCGGCACGGCGAACGGCATCGGGCTGGTGGTCTTCGACGGCACGGCCAGTCACCGCCTCAGCGTGCAGGTCTCCGGCGTCACGATCGGCACCTCGTCCTGTTGCAGCGCCTACGTCTCGATCAGTAATCCGGACGGCTCGACCCTAGCGGCCCGCACGCTGGTGGGCACCGGCGGCGGCTTCCTGGATGCCGTGCAGCTCCCTATGAGCGGGACAGGGACGATCGCGATCCTGCCGCAGAACGGAGCCACGGGCAGCCTGACGCTGCAGCTCAATGACGTGCCTGCCGATGCCGCCGCCAGCATCACGCCCGGCGGGGCCGCGGTCACCATCAGTACCAGTACCGCTGGCCAGAACGCCCAGCTCGGCTTTGCGGGCAACACCGGCCAGCGGGTGAGCGTCCAGCTCACGAACGTCACTATTGGCAGCTCGACCTGCTGTAGCACGTTCGTCTCGATCCGCAAGCCGGACGGCTCAACGCTCGTCTCCCCGATGTTCGTGGGCACCAGCGGTGGCTTTGTCGACACGGCGACGCTGCCGGTGACGGGTAGCTACACCGTCTTCCTCGACCCGCAGAGCAGTGCGACCGGGAGCGCGACCCTCACGCTCTTCGACGTGCCCGCCGACGCCGCGGCGAGCATCAGCCCGGGCGGCGCCGCCGCGAGCGTCACCACGACTGTGCCGGGCCAGAACGCGCAGGTCACGTTCGGCGCGACCGCGGGCCAGCGGGTGAGTCTCCAGGTTACCAACGTCACCATTGGCACCTCGGCCTGCTGCAGCACGTTCGTCTCGATCGCCAATCCCGACGGGTCGACCTTGGCGGCGCGGACCTTCGTCGGCACCAGCGGCGGCTTCCTCGACGTGGTGACGGCGCCCGTGGCCGGGACGTACACGATCGCCCTCGATCCGCAGGGAACGGCCAGCGGCAGCGCCACCCTCACGCTCTACGATGTGCCGGCAGACGCCAGTACCACGGCCACGCCGGGTGGGGCCGCGGTCACGCTCAGCCTGGCGACCCCCGGCCAGAACGGCCAGGTGGGCTTCAGCGGCGCCCAGAACCAGCGCGTCAGCCTCGCGCTCAGCGCGGTCACCGTGGCCGGTCCCAGTGGCCCGGCAACGTGCTGCAGCAGCAAGGTCTCGCTCCTGAAGCCGGACGGTTCAACGCTGGTGGCCCCGACCTTCGTTGGCACCAGCGGCGGCTTCATCGATAGCGTGACCCTGCCGGTGGCGGGCACCTATACCGTCGTGGTTGACCCGCAAGGCGCGGATGCCGGCAGTATGACGTTGCAGCTTTACGACGTGCCGGCCGACGCGAACGGTACCCTGACCGTCGGCGGAGGCGGCGTGACGCTGACCGTGACCGTGCCGGGACAAAACGCGCGCCTGGCGCTGAGCGGCACAGCGGGGCAGAGCCTCAACCTGAGCTTCACCGGCGTGACGGTGAGCGGCAGCAGTGGCCCGGCGAGCTGCTGCAGCACCAAAGTCTCGGTGCTCACGCCCGACGGCTCAAAGCTTATCAGTCCGCGCTTCGTCGGCACGAGCGGCGGCTCGATAAGTATCGGCAGCCTGCCTGTGGACGGCAGCTACACGATCGTGATCGATGCCCAGGGCGACGATACCGGCAGTGTGACGGTCGCGGCGTCGTAGCCACGCGCATTCCGTCGAGGGCTGGCATACGCGCTCCTTTGCGGCGGGCGAATCGTTCAGGGCGACGGTACCGCGATTGGCCGCCGCGGTTCAATGGCGCCATGCCGACGTGCGACAATGTTGCCGGACGGGCCGTATGCGCGGCGGGGCGAGGAGCAAGCCGACGTCTCCGGATGAGAACAAGGCGCGCCTGCTGGCGTTCATGGAGGAGTTCTGCCACCGCGGCGGCCGGGTTTGCACTCGACGTGCGCAGCGCGCCCGGCGCCGGCACGACCGTCTGCCTTGAAGCCGCGCTGACCTAGCGCCGCCTGGCAGGGCGCCCGTGCGAAGCGATGCGATCCGGTGAAGCCCGATATAGGGAAAACACTGATTGTCCAGACCGTTGTCATCGTTAGAGTGTAAGCGTACTCTTGACACAAAAGCGCAGCGCGGGCGGGCGCCGCTGGGGCACGTCGCGCGTTCGGGACACCCGGAATGCTCGAAATCGCGCTCTGCGCCAACGCGATCATCGCCGCGTGCTATTTCGTGATCGCGGCGCTGATCTTTACCGGCCTGGTCAAGCAGCGGCGCCTGGGGTTCAACCCGCTCGGCACGGCCACCGGCTTCATCTTCCTTACCAGCGGCCTCAGCCACTGGATCCACGTGGAAAACTTCCTGCTCGCTCCCGAGTTCTACCGCAGAGACCCCGGCCTCTGGCACGTGGCGCTCGTCGACTCGCTCACCGTGCTGCCCGCCACCATCTACCTCGCCCTGCGCCGCCGCTACGGCCTGGTCATCCGTGGCCAGCACGCGCTGCTCGACTTCCAGCGCCGCCTGGAGATGGCCGAGGCGATGCGCGACATTGGCCAGGACATCGCCGCGCAGACAGACCTGGAGGCCGTGCTGCGGCACGTGGTGGACCATGCATTGATGCTGCTCGGCGCCGACTACGCCGTCGTCACCGCCCGCGACGATGAGGGCGATTCGCACCTCCGAGTTGTCGGCAATCGCTATGACGTGCCCGACGCCTCCGAATGGAGCGCCGCCGCCTTCGCGCCGGGCACCAGCCCCGCCGCCGCGGCGATCGCCCGGCGCCAGCCGTTCGTCAGCGAGGACCTGACCGCCGAGCCGGGCTACGCCAGCCGCGAGCTGGCGCTGCACCGCATTGAGGGCGGCCGTGCGGCGCTGGCGGTGCCGCTCTTCCGCGCCGACGAGGTCTTCGGCTCGTTGATGGTGGCCTACCGTGCGCCGCGACGCATCACGCGCGGCGACCTCTCGGCCGCCGCCGCCCTCGCCAACATGGCCGCGATCGCGATCGGCAACGCGCGGCTGATCGAGAGTCTGCGCCGTGCCGAACGCATGAAGAGCGAGTTCCTCTCCGTCGCCGCGCATGAGCTGAAGACACCGGTCACCAGCCTGCGCGGCTTCTCGCAGCTCGTGGTCAAGCGCTTCGACACCACCGGCGAGTTGGACCCCTTCCAGGTGCGCCGCGCCCTGTTCAACATCGAGCAGCAGTCGCAAAAGCTCTCGCGCCTCGTCACGCAACTGCTCGACGTCTCCCGCGCCGAAAGCGGCCGGCTCACCGTGCAGCCGGCCGACACCGATCTCTGCTCGCTGGTGCAGGGCGTGGCCGCAGGCGTGCGCCAGAGCGCCGGCCGCCGCACGATCGAGGTGCGCACGCCGAACAGGCCCCTGCCGGCCCGCGTGGATCCGCTGCGCATCGAGCAGGTGCTCACCAACCTGCTGGACAATGCCGTCAAGTTCAGCCCCGAGAACGGCGCGATCGAGGTGGAACTCAGCGAACTGGGAGGCGAGCTGCTGCTGACGGTGTCCGATCACGGCATCGGCATCCCGCCTGAGCACCGCGGCAAGATCTTCGATCGCTTTTATCAGGCGCACGAGGGCAGCGCCAGCGCCGGCATGGGCCTGGGCCTGTACATCAGCGCCCAGATCGTGGAGCGGCACGGCGGCACGATCCGGGCCGAGTTCCCCGAGCAGGGCGGCACGCGCTTCACCGTGACGTTGCCGCGCGGCCGCGTGACGGTGGGTGCGGCGTAGACCGTCACAGAGCGAGGCAGCCGGTGGCCGCTTCTCGTCCCGTGCTGGTGATCGACGACGACGACAGCATCCGCGAACTGGTGCAGATGGCGCTGCGCGACGAGGGCTACGATGTGCTCACAGCGCAGCACGGCAGCGCGGCGCTGAGCCTGCTCGGCCATGAAAGCCCCGGCCTGATCCTGCTCGACATGCGCATGCCGGTGATGGACGGCTGGGAGTTCGCCCGCGTCTACCGGGAGCGGCCCGGCCCGCACGTGCCGATCGTGGTGATCACCGCCGCGCACGAAGTCGCCGAGCGCGCCGCCCAGGTCTCGGCCGACGACTATCTGGCCAAACCGTTCGACATCGACGACCTGGTGCAGATCGTCGGGCGCCTCGTGCAGTAGCTGCTTTCGCCGCGGAGTCCGCGGGAGCAGCCCCGCCGCCGGTGACGGTCCCGCGTCGCTCGCGTACGATCGCCTGTGACGACGAGACGACGAAGGGGACGCCGGCAGGATGACCGATCACGCGGCGACCGACGCAGGGATCGCTCGCCCGACGCCGCTGGGGACGGAGGCCTCCGCGACTCTTCTGGATCAGCACCGTCGCGAGCTGACGGCCCGCTGTTACCGGATGCTGGGCTCGGCGTTCGAGGCCGAGGACGCCGTGCAGGAGACGCTGGCGCGCGCCTGGCGCAGCCTCGATCGCTTCGAGGGCCGTATGAGCGATGAGTTTCGCAAGGCCGCTCAGTCTAATGGCGTGGACGGCACAACGGCGTGCCGTGCACCGGGGCCGCGCCCCAACGCCGAAGAGGAGATCACGTCATGCGCAAAATCGTAGCGGGGCTGTTCATGTCGCTCGATGGTGTGATCGGGTCGCCCGACAAGTGGAGCTTCCCCTACTTCGACGAGGAGATGGGCCAGGCCGTCGGCGGGCTGATCGCCGCGAGCGATACACTGCTGCTCGGCCGGGTCACCTATGAAGAGTTCGCCGCGGCCTTCGCCGGCGACACGAGCGGCAACCCGGACGCGGCGCAGATGAACGGCATCGCCAAAGTCGTCGTCTCCACCACCCTGAAGCAGGCCGACTGGCAGAACTCGACCCTGCTTAACGGCGACGTGGCCGAGGGGATCGCCCGGCTCAAACAGCAGCCGGGTCAGAGCATCGGCATGAGCGGCAGCAACACGCTGCTCCGCTGGCTGCTGCGGCGGGGGCTGCTGGACGAGTTGCACCTGCTCGTCGTGCCGGTGGTCGTGGGCAGCGGCAAGCGGCTGATCGAGGGCGAGGGCGAGCAGTTGCCGCTCAAGCTCACCGCATCCGCCACCCACGGCAACGGCGTGCTGCACCTCACCTACGAGCCGGTGTGACCTCACCCCCTGGCCCCCTCTCCATGAAATGGAGAGGGGGAAGGTGAGGTAGGGAGGAATAGAGGGGTGGGCACGGAGTGACAGGCCCGCGCCCACCCCTCTATTCCCTACGCCAACCGGACCTCGGCCGTGCCGCGGGCCATGGTGGCCCCATACTGCGTCGTCATCTCCACCTGCACCGTGGCGATGCCGCCGCCGCGCGGGTTGGCCTCCGTGCTCAGGACTTTGCCGTTCAGCAGCGTCAGGTCGCCGGTGAGCGGCGGATGGCGATACTGCGAGCGGCAGTGCTCGATGAAGCCCGTCTCGCCCGCCCAGTTGGCGAGGTAATCCAGGATCCAGGCGCCCATGCTGGCGCCGTAACCGTAGGCGCGCGGCACGCCGATGTGCTTTGCCCAGCGCTCCTGCACGTGCCCGCGCGAGGCGCCGTAATACAGCCCGTCGCCGCGCGAAGGATCGATGCGGGCATTCTCCTCGTTGCGCGTCATCTCGCGCGTCCAGCCGGCCTTCGCCGTCGAAGTGGGAAAGCCGTCGGCGCGCGACGAGCCCCACACGGTCATCGTGTAGGAGCGCCACTCCGTGGTGAAGCTCTGCAGCGTGTGCGGGCCGATCGGCCGCTGCGGCAGCGTCTCGCCCTCCTTGACCTCGTCGAAGGCGCGGATCACGTGACCCTGCAGCGGAGCGAAGTAGGCGAGGATCTCGCGTTCGATCCGCTCCATGTCCTCGTCCGTCCACTCCGGCTCCTGCTCGAGGTCTTTGAGCGAGTCGAGCTGGCGCGCGTTGGCGACGAGGTAGCGGATCGAGGTCGAGCGTTGACGGGCGACGACCTCCCCGCGCTGGTTGATGTAGCTGGTGTCGCCGCGCTGGAACATGGTCTGGCCGGCGAAGCTGGTGTTGGCGAGACGGTAGTCGTAGGCCAGCCGTTCGGTGTGGATCGTGTCGCCCGGGTAGATGCGCGGGCCGAAGAACCACCACTCGTCGCCGCCGAAGAGCATATGCGAGCCGGGGATCGTGCCCTGGATCGCGGGCGAGGCGCCGTGGCTGGTGTCGCAGCAGACGGCGAACGACTGCGGCGCCGTCAAGCGGCCGAAGGCGCTCTCCTCCGCAAGCCGTTCGTCGTAGTAGAGCGGGTTGGCGTTCTGCATCCCCTGCGCCCAGCGGCGGATGTCGTTCGGCGCGATCGGATCCTTGAGCTGGGTGCCGCCGACGGGCCGGCCGATCCAGCGATCCACGTCCGCGGTGTCGATCGCTTCGAGGTTCAGGCCCTGCGAGACATCGGTCGCCATCGCTGTTCGCTCCTGTTGCGTGTTGAACCCGAGCTGCCCTGTGCCGTGCCTGCGGGCGTCCGGCGTTGGCGGCAAGTCCTGCCGCCCCGCGGCGCCCACGCGGGTTATACCGTGCCGCTTGCGAAGCTGTCAACGAAGCCGCGAGATTCTCAGCGTATCGCAAGCCGCACGGCGGAATACGTCACGAATTGCAGGCAGCAAGGGTTCTGCGCAGCGCCGCCAGCCCGGCCGAAGTGTGGTCCTGGTCGCCCGAGTACAGACCGAACAAGAGCTCGTGCAGGGGCGAGAGGCCGGCGAAGACCGCGGCGCGGCGCAGCATCGCCTCGGCTTCGCCCGCGCCGGCGCCATACGCTGCCAGCACCTGCCGCGCGAACGCCTCGCCTGGAGAGGTCAGCAGGCCGGCGAAGTCCAGCGCCGGATCGCCGAGGCCGGCGTCGCCGAAGTCGATCACGCCGCCGAGCCGCCCGGTCGCCGCAGCCACGAGGATGTGGTCGGCTCCCAGGTCACCGTGAATCACCACCGGCGTGAAGGCGAACTGCTCGTCGGCGTCCAGCGAGGCGAGCCAGCGCCGGAATCGCGGCAGCTCGTCGGCCGCCAGAAGCGGGCGGATCCGCCTCCGCGCCAGCTGCAGAAAGCCCGCGAACTGTTCGCGTCCGCCGGCCACGTCCGCGGGCAGGGCGCCCAGCCCGGCTGCCCGCGCGGCCGGGAAGGCGTGCAGCGCCGCGAGAAAGCGGCCGATCTCGGCGGCAAGCTCCCTGCGCTTGCCGGCCGGCAGCCGCAGGTGCGAAAGCTGGCGGCCTCGCAGCAGCGGATAGCCGGCGAAGGGAAACGGGGCCGCCGGGCAATCTCGGACGACGTGGCTGAAGCGAGGAATCGGCGCGGGCAGCGTCGGGCCGAGCGCGGGCAGGAGGCGCAGCTCGCGGTCGATCCGTTCGGCAACGTCGGCGCGCCTGGGGAAGCGAAAGACGAGCGGCCCGCTCGTGCCGCCGTTCACCACGAAGGCGTCGCTGTCCCAGCCGGCGCCCAGCCGCCGTACCGAACGCAGAGGGAGTTCGGGCAGGCAGGCACGCAGCAGGTCGCGGAAGGCGCGGGCGTTCATCTGCATAGGGAACAGGGAACAGGGAATAGGGAAGAGAGCGGGATCGTGGCTCAGGTCTCGGGCGCATCGACGGGCTGGTAGCGGGCGACGGAGAAGGCGAGGATCAGCGGGATGTCCACGGCAAAGACCGCGAGCATCAGGCTGAGCACGACCAGCGGCCCGCCGCGCGTGCCGTCGCTGATGAACGCGTACTCGATCATGCCGGCGATTACAAGATAGGCGAGCAGCGCCCAGCCGAAAACGGTGCGGAACGTGCGCCAGGCGAAATCCCCAATGCGGCCCAGTGCGGCGAGGTTGACCAGCACCAGTACGCCCGCGGCGATCAGCAGCGCCACCGCGGGCGCCAGCGGCACGTCGCCGGGGATCTGCGCCGCCAGGTAGATGCCGCCGATCACGACGAGGATCATCGCCGCCACCGCCAGCTCGGCGATCGGCGGCAGGCGGCGCTCGGACAGCGCGCCCGCGCCTTCGGGCGCAACCTCGTGCCGCATCACGTCGCCAGCCTCGTCATGATCACCAGCGTCGCCAGTTGCATGACACCGGTGACGCCGGCGGTGTAGGTGAAGCGGCGCATCAGCTTGCCGATCAGCGCCCCGTCCGGCTTCGGCTTGCGCAGCTCAAACAGCACCGCCAGGTTCGCCGGCTCCAGGACGCCCAGAGCGATCACCGCCATCACGCCGACGACGATGAACGAGGCGACGATCCAGTCGTGGCGCGGGTATGCCGCATCCAAATACTGCAGGTGACGGGCGAGCTGCCAGCCGGAGGCGAGCGTCATCGTCACCAGCGTCGGCATGATCAGCAGCATCTTCGGCATGAAGCGCGCCGAGAACTCGACGCGCGCCTGCATGGACAGCCGGCCGATGATCGGGCCGATCACCAGGCCGACAAACAGATCGATGCCCGTCCACAGCCCGCCGCCGACGACGTGGAAGAAGTCGAGCGCCCAGAGCCAGTTGCCCGCGATCGCCACGACCTCAAGTACGAGCACGGCGCCGACGATCGGCAGCCCCCAGAGCGGCACGATGCTCGCGGGCGGCCGCGGCAGCTCGATCGCGGGCGGCGGCCGGGACGGCGCCATCGGCAGCGTCGATTCGACCATGGTGCAATGCTCCGCTGGCCAGCGCCGGTCAGCGTCGCGCGGGCGAGCGACCGGCGAATGATGAGGAAGGATAGCACAGATTGCGGGGCGGCGCCGGCCGCCGTCGCGCCTGCCGGATGCGGGCGCTACGATAGGCTGCGGCGCGATCGGCGCGGGGAGCGGAAGGCGGCGCATGGCCGAACTGCCGGCGGGATTGGGCATCTTCGACCTGAGCGGGCGCACGGCGCTGATCACCGGCGCCAGCCGCGGCCTCGGCGCGGGCGCGGCGCGGGCGCTGGCTTCGGCCGGGGCGAACGTCGCGCTGGCGGCGCGCACGGAGGCCGATCTGACCGCGGTCTGCGACGCGATCGGCAGCGAAGGTGGCCAGACGCATGCGATCGTCGCCGACGTGACCGACGAGGCCACGGTCGAGCGCATGGTCGACGAGACGATCGCCCGCTTCGGCCGCCTCGACATCCTCGTGAACAACGCCGGCATGAACGTGCGCAAGCCGGCGCTGGAGATGGATGTCGCGGAGTTCGACCAGGTGCTCGGCCTCAACCTGCGCTCATATTTCTTGTGCGCCCGCGCCGCCGGCCGGCGCATGGTTGCACAGGGCTACGGCCGCGTGATCAATATGTCGTCGATCCTCTCCAGCATCGGCCTGCCCAATCAGACCGCGTACGCCAGCAGCAAGGGCGGCATCGGCGGCCTCACCCGGGTGCTGGCGATCGAGTGGGCGCCGTTCGGCGTCACCGTCAACGCCATCGGCCCCACCTACTTCGAAACGGAGCTGACGCGCCCACTCTACGAGGACCCCGCCCGCCGCGCCTTCATCACCGAGCGCACGCCGATGGGCCGCTGGGGCCAGCCGCATGAGCTGGACGGGGCACTGATCTTCCTTGCCTCCGACGCGGCGGGCTACATCACCGGCCAAACGCTGTTCGTGGACGGCGGCTGGCTGGCGTGGTGAAGCCGGGGCTGCTCGCCGGCCGGCCAGCCCCATGAGCGAGCTTGCCGGTACGCTCTATCTCGTCCCCACGCCGCTCGGCAACCTGGAGGACATGACCTTCCGCGGCGTGCGCGTGCTGCGCGAAGCGGCGCTCGTGCTGGCCGAGGACACGCGCACCGCACGGCGGCTGCTCGCACACTACGACGTCGGCACGCGCCTGCTCAGCTACACCGAGCACAACCATCGGGCCCGGTTGCCGCTGGTGCTGCGGACGCTGGTGGATGGTGACGTGGCGCTCGTCTCCGAAGCCGGCATGCCGGCGATCAACGATCCGGGTCAGGCGTTGGCCGCGGTGGTCTGGCAGGCGGGCGGGCGCGTGGTTGGCCTGCCGGGCGCCTCGGCCGTGCCGCTGGCCGTGGCGGTCAGCGGCTTCGCCTGGCGGGCCTTCAGCTTTCTTGGCTTCCTGCCGCACGCCGCCGGCGAGCGCCGCGCCCTGCTGCGCGACCAGGCGGCGGACGGCAACCTGCTGATCGCCTTCGAGACGCCGCACCGGCTGCGTGCCGCCCTCGCGGACATCGCTGCCGTGCTGGGCGAGCGGCCGATCGCCGTTTGCCGCGAGCTGACCAAGCTGCACGAGGAGGTCTTCCGCGGCACCGCGGCCGCGGCGCTGGCCCATTTCGTCGCGCCGCGCGGCGAGATCACGCTCGTGATCGCCGGGATCGAACGCAACGCGGCCGGTGAAGGCGAGGATGCAGCGGCGCTGCAAGGCTTCCTCGCCGAGCGCGTGGCCGTGGGCAGCAGCGCCCGCGACGCCGTGGCGGCGGCGATGGCCCGCTTCGGCGTTTCTCGACGCGCCGCCTACGCCGCCTGGGAGCGGGCAAAGGCCGACGCTGCTATCATGCGCCCGTGCTGATCGACGCCCACGCGCACATCTTCCCCAGCGAGTTCATCGAGGAACGCGAAGCGCTCTGCGCCCGCGACGCGACCTTCCGCGAGCTGTACGCCGACCCGGCGGCAAAGCTCGCCCGCGCCGACGAGCTGATGGCCGCGGTCGATCGCAACGGCTTCGACCACGCGGTCGCGCTCGGCTTTGCCTGGCGCGATCCGGGGCTGTGCCGCCGCCACAACGATGCGCTGCTCGGCGCGGCGGCCGAGAGCGGCGGCCGCATCATTCCCTTCTGCACGGTGAGCCTGGCGGAACCGGACGTGCTCCGCGCCGAGATCGCACGGTGCGCCGCCGCCGGGGCACGCGGCCTCGGCGAGCTGCGCCCCGGCTCTCAGGGCGCGGAGCTGGACGGTCCGGCGGGGGATCTGCTGGCGGCTCTCGCGACTGAGTTCAATCTCGTGCTGCACTTTCACGCCAGCGAGCCGGCCGGCCACGCGTATCCCGGCAAGGCCGGCGGCGAGCTGGGCACGCTGGCGCGCTTCGTCGGGCGCCACCCGCGCGTGCGCGTGATCCTGGCGCACTGGGGCGGCGGCCTGCCGTTCTACGCGCTGATGCCGGAGGTGCGGACCGCGCTGGCGAACGTCTGGTTCGACACCGCGGCCACAACCCTGCTCTACGAGCCGGCGATCTACCGCCACGCGATCGAGCTGGTCGGCGCGGAGCGGATCCTCTTCGGCAGCGACTTCCCGCTGCTCGGTCCGCGCCGCCAGCTCCGCGCCCTTACCGCCGCACCCGTCAGCGAGCGCGAGCGCATGCTGATCGCCGGCGAGAACGCCGCGCTGTTGCTCGTTCGCTAAGCGCGGCTGACGCTCGCGCCAACCAGCGAGCGCAGCCACTGCATCACGCCGCCGAAGCGCCCCACGCCGGCCCCGGCCTCGCGGCGTCGCGGCCTGTCGGCGCGGACGGCCCGCAATGCGGCCAGCTCGCGGTGCAGACCGGCGATGTCGCGCTCCCTCTGCGCCTCGTTCGCCTGCAGGTACAGGTCCTGGTGATACATCGCTCCGGCCTTCCCGCTCCCGGCCGCTGCCGGCCGTCCCGCCGATGGCACGAGTCTGCGCCGCCGCGCGGAACCGGGTTGTCCGGTGGCGTACAACCATACTGTCGGCAGGCCGACAGTCGCGCCGGCCGCCGGCCGCTTGTTGCATATGCCATACTGCGGCGGAATCTCGTTCACTCTGATGAGAAGCGTGAACGGAGCGAGCGATGCCGCCGCCGACCAACGAACAGGACAACGCCGCCTTGCTGGCCGCGGTGCCGCTCTTTCGCGGCCTGGCGCCGCGGCAGCTTGCACTGCTGGCCGAGCGACTGCGCGGCCACGGCTACCGGCGCGGCGAAGTGATCTTTCACCAGGGCGATCCGGCCGGCTCGCTGCACGTGATTCAGCGCGGCAGCGTCAAGGTCACCGCGCCCACGGCGCGCGGCACGGAGCCGCTGCTGGCGCTGCTGGGCGCGGGCGCCTGCTTCGGCGAGGTGGCCGCGCTCGACGGCGGCGTGCGCTCTGCCACGGTGACGGCCGTCGAGCAGACCGAGACGCTGGCGCTGCACCGCGACGACCTCTGGGCGTTCGTGCGCCAGCAGCCGGAGTTTGCGGAGCGCGTGATTCTGTCGCTGGTCACCAGCCTGCGCCGCATCAACACCTGGCTGGAAGACGCCTATTTCAACGACCTCGATACGCGCCTGGCGCGCCGCCTGCACGAGCTGGCGGCCACCCGGGGCGAGCACGGCGCTGACGGTGTGCAGGTGAGCTTCCCGCTTTCGCAGAGCGAGCTGGCAGGTATGCTGGGCGCCACGCGGGCGAGCGTGAACGCCATCCTGGGCAGCTATCAGGACGCGGGCCTGCTGCGGCTGGGCAAGGGATCGTTCACCGTCACCCGGCCGGACGATCTGCGCCGCCGCGCGGGGATCGAGTGAAAACGGCCCGACGCCGCACCGGGCGAGCGTCGGGCGGCATTGGACGCCGCGGGCGGCCGCCCGCGGCGTAGGGGATTCTCCCGATCTTTACCGACTTTTACCGCCGATCCCGTCGCACGGCGTACGGCGCGGGGTCGCGACCTGCCGATGATCTGCGCAGGGGCTGTGCCAGCAGCTCCGGGCCGCCGGCCGCGTGCTGTGCCGCGCGGCGGCGGCGCGCGCAGGTCGCGAGCGAGGGAGGTCGGCGATGGGTTCTCACACCCTGGCACGGTTCTTCGGCAATCTCACGATTCGCCGTAAATTGTTTCTGATCGCGGTGGTTGCCGCCGTGCCCACGGCCGTCCTCCTCTTCATCGTGCTCACGGGTCAGAGCGCCGACCTCAACCAGGCGCAGCAGGAACGGCGGGGAGTCGAGTTCACCGCGCCCGTGCAGCGCTTGTTGCAGGACGTGCAACTGCACCGCGATCTCGCCGCCACCTTGCTTGCCGGCGACCAGTCCTATGCCCAGCGCTTGCAGGACAGCGCTGCCGACGTGGACAAGGACATGAAGGCGGTTGATGCCGTCGACAAGCGCTACGGCGGCCGCTTCCACGCGCACGATCGCGTCAATACGATCAAGCAGAGCTGGCAGAGTCTCGGCGGCAATACGCCGAACCTGACGCAACAGGCCAGCTTCGATCAGCACACGGCGCTGATCAACGGCCAGATCATCCCGCTGATCTACGAAGTCGGCGATTCCTCCGGCCTGCTGCGCGATCCCAGGGCCGCCAGCAACCACATCGCCGCTGCCCTCGTGAACAACGTGCCGCAGACCACGGAAGCGCTCAGCGAGAGCCGCGCCTACGGCGCCGCCATCCTCGCCGGCGCGAGCGCTCACAAGCGCACGTTGGCGCTGGCCAGCGCCGAGCGCGACTTCCTGGTGGGCGAGACCGGCCAGGTGCAGTCCACTACCACGCTCACCACGCGCGAGCTGGACGCCGCCGTGAAGGCCGACCCGGCGCAGCGCGCCGCGCTCGGCGTGAAGATCCAGGCGGCCGACGGCGACAACGAGCAGTTCGTCGCCATCTCCAAGAGCTTGCTGCTCGACGGCACCAACCTGAGCGCGGACACCGAGTCCTTCTTCCGACAGGCGACCGATGCCATCAACTCGACCTTCGACCTCTCGGACACCTCGTCGGGTATCCTGCACGACTTGCTGAACAGCCGGGTCAGCCAGACCAACACCGCGCGGCTCTTCTCCTTTGGCGTCGCCGCCGGCGGCATCAGCCTCGTCACGGTCTTGATCCTGTTCGTGGTGCTCAGCATCACGCAGCGCGTCGCGCGATTGGTCTCCGCCGCCGACCGCATCAGCCTGGGCGACCTCAACGCGGAGGTGAACATCGAGGGGAACGATGAGCTCGGAGAGCTGGCGCAGTCCTTCGAACGCATGCAATCGAGCCTGCAGGCCGCGATCGACCGGCTGCGCACGCGGCGCGCATCGTAGCCGGCGGTAGGGCGACGAGGGTTATGGAGTTCGCCCCCGTGGGCGAGGGCCGTGCGGACGCGCGGCGCCTCGCCCGCTGGAGCATCGGGAGCATGCCGCCGGCTGGCGAGAGGCAGACGGAAGGCAATGCCGGACCGTCGCCCCTGTGCTCCGGCCGAAAATGATGCGATTCTGATCAGTGAGAGCGACAGATGATGGGGGCGCCGCTGCAGGCGACGCCGGGGAAAGGGCGAGCGTGGACGCGGATCGCGATGACACCGCCGAGCGCCTGGCCGGCAGCCTCAGCCGGATTCCAGGGGTGGAGGCGGTACAGATCTGTTCACGAGAAGGCGTGTTGTTGGGCGCGTCGCGGGTCGAGCCCGGACGCGAGGCGTTCCTCGCCGCCTTCGTCGCGCGGCAGGCAGAGAGCTTCGGCGACGGCGACTTACGCGGCTTCGGTGGCCGGCTCGCCAACGACCAACTGGAGCGGATCGTGCTCGCCGGAGATCGCCGCGAGGCCGTGATCGTCCGCTACGAGCAAAACTACGTTTGGCTGTCGCTGGCGCCGGGCACGTCCGCGGACGCGCTAAGCCCCACCATTCACCAGTCGTTGCTGCGCTTCCGCTGAGCGCGTTGGCCGGCGGCGCGAGTCACCACGGCGCGCCGGCCCAAGGAGCAGACCAGATGATCTTTCCGAAAGAGGCGGCGGTCTACGAGAACCTGAACACGTCGTTTACAATCTTTCCGGAGCTGATCGCGGATCTGCTGACGCAGCGCCTGACCGGCTACGTGCAACTGCGCTACCCCGCGTACGAGGGCACCGTCTTTTTAGACCGCGGCGTGGTGCTGAACGCGGTCGGGCGGCCCGGCACGCGCGTGGTCACCGGCGTCGATGCCTTGCGTGACATCGAGGAGCGCGCGGCCGAACGCGGCGGCGGCATCAACGTCTACACCCTCGCGCCGGGAGTCGCCACGATGCTCGCGGCGATCGTCGACAGCGAAGTGCTTTACCGGGATCTCTCGTCGAGCTTCACCAGCCTCGACCGCTTGATCGCCAAGCTGCGCACGGAAGGGCACACGGGTTACATCGAGATCGCCGGGCCGGACGGCGGCGAGTTCGGCTTCATCTTCCTCAGCGAAGGCGAGCCGGTTGAAGGCGTGCTCAGCGCCAACGGGCACTCGCAGACGGGCGCCGCGGTCGTGCCGAGCCTCGTGGCGGCCATCGCCGATATGGAAGCAACCTTCCATGTCTACCGCGCGGTGGCGCCGCCGGCCACCGACCAGGCCGACACCGACCTTGCAGCCGTGCCCGGCATGGACGAGACCGATGCACCCGGCGAGCCGGTGGGGTCCGCGGCGCCCGTCGCGGGCAACGGGTGGGCCGCGCCGCTGGCCGAGGAAGCCGGCGAGCGGCAGGAGTTGATCGAGCTCTGGCAGGAGCTGCTGAGCCGCGTGGAGCTGGTGGTCGATCAGGTCGGCGGCAGGGGCGCCTTCGCCACCGCCTTCCGGCGGGCGCTCGTGGCGCAGGCGTCGCGGTTTCCCTTCCTCGACCCATTCGCCGCGGAGTTCGAATATAGCAGCGGCACGGTGGAGCTGCACGGCCGGCCAGAGCCCGATCTGAGCCTCGGCCTGGGCACGTGCCTGCGCGAGACAATCGCGGGCCTGGTGCGCCAGTTGAAGCGGACCGATCTGGAAACGCAGCTCCGCGCGGCGTTGGTGGAGACGGTGGCCCGCAGCACCGCGGCGATCGAGCGCTACGATTTGCGGGCAACGCTGGCCGAGTACTTGTCGTAGGCGGTTGGTTCGTACGATTCTCCATGCTGGCGGAGCGAGGTGGTGCAGAAGGGGCTCGCGCGGATCGGAGCGGTGATCGGGGTCGACGGCTGCTTCGTCTGCGACAGCGCGGGCGAAGTGGTCGAAAGCTCCAATCCTGCGCCGCTGGCCACCGGCACGATGAACACCATCGGCCGCCAGGTGGTTCAGAGTCAGCTTGCCTTCGAATCCGCCGGCTATCCCCTCTCCCGCATGGAGTTCGTCTTCGCTTCCTGGCGTCTGCTGACCCGCGATCTGGGCAGCGGCCAGCTCTTCATTCTCTGCGACCCGCGCGCCGACATCGCCATCGTGCGGCTCACGGCCGACATCGTGATCGCCGGCTGGAAGGCGGACAAGGGCGTGATGAAGAAGCTGGCGCCGCGGGCGCCGCGCGACTTGCTGAAGCGTGAGCACATGGATGAGGTCTCGTGGCGTCTGCTGAACCAGGGAACGTGACATCACCCGTAGCGCCGGGGCCGCGCTACGTACCGTATGCTGTGTGCACGCCGCGCGAGGCGCGCCCTGCGCCCGGCTGCCGGAATCACCGAGGTGAACCGTGGCCGATGTTCTGACGGGCAGCGTCGCTCAACTGCCGCTGCTGGATATCCTCAAGATGCTCACCGCCGGGCGCCAGACGGGCCGCCTGGAGCTGGCCGAGGGCATCGACGTGGGCGGCATCTACCTGCGCGACGGCGCCGTGGTGCACGCCGTCGCCGGGCCGCGCACTGGCGAGCCCGCGATCTACACCATGCTCGACTGGGTGCAGGCCGCCTTCCGTTTCGAGCCGCGCGTGGCCGCCCGCGAAGACTCGGTCACGCGCCCCACGGAGGTGCTGCTGCAGGAGTGCGCCCGCGAGACGTCCGAGCGCGACGCTATCCGCCAGGTGATCCCCTCGGTGGACGTGGTGCTGGCCGTGTCGCCGGTTGCGCCCGCCGGCCCGGTCACGTTGCAGCCGCAGGAGTGGCAGGCGCTGGCGCAGGTCAATGGCGAGCGCAGCGTGGCCGATATCGCCGCGATCCTGCGGCAGGACGAGTTTGCCACGCTGCGCCTGCTCTACCGCCTCGCCTCCGACGGGCTGCTGGAGACGGTGCGCCAGAACCGGCCGGTGCCGATCCGCGCGACGGTGCGCGCCGACTTCTTCGATCAGCTGGTCCGCGAGGTCACCGAGGCGCTCGGCCCGATCGGCCCGATCATCGTGGACGACGAGATCGGCGTGCTGGGCGGCAACCGCGACGCCTTCCCTCGCGACCAGGTGGCTCACCTGGTCGAGCGCATCAGCGGCGAAATCCGCGACGCGCACCGCCGCCTGCGCTTCCAGGAGCACATGCTGGACGCGATGCGCGGGCTGTAGGCGCGGCACGCCGCCGCGCCTATTTCGGCGGCGCCGCGAGATCGGTTGAGACGACCTCGACGTGCAGCAACCGCTGCCCCGTGCTCGCTCCCTCGCGCACGTAGAGAAAGCCTTGCCAGCCGCCTTCGGTGGGCACGCTCCAGCGGCTCCAGGCCAGCGGTCCTTCGCTGCCGCAGTCGATCATCGACCAGCCGGCGGCGCTGAGCTGCCCGGCGTAGGCCGCATGAAGATCCGTCACGCTCACTTGCGTGTCGGCGACGGCGGCATCCGAACTCCAGAAGCCCGGCCCGCCGCGGCCGCCGTAGAGTTGCACGGCGACGTTGGACGGAGGTGTGAGCGACGGCAGCAGGGCCGCGCCCGGCGGCAACGGTGGGGCGACAACGCTGAACCCGCACGGACCGGGCGCGCTGGTGAAGATGTTGATGCGCACGTCCGTCGGCTGGCCCTCCCGCGCGAAGGCGTTGAGGTTGAGCGCCGGTCCACTGGCGCCCTGGCAGTACGTCTGGCTGCGCGATACGAAGGGCACGAAGCCGCCCATCGGCGGCCCCTGAACCGGCGCCGGCGTCCAGCCGAGCTCGCCGAGCGCCTGGCGATAAAAGTCCAGCACGCCGGCCGGAGCGTCGGCAGCATCCAGCACCACGTCGAAGGTCTTGCCGCCCGCCGGCGCCGGGCGCACCACGCTGCCGATCAGCCGGCTGCCCTCCGGCAGCGGCAAGTGCAGCGGCAGATCGTCCGGCAGGCTGCCGGGGAGCAGTTGCGCCTGGCCGGCCGGCGCGCCCGGGAGCGGCGGCGGAGAGAGCTCGCGCTCGGCCAGCTCGCGCAGCAGGGCGGGATCCTCGGGGGCGGGCGTCTGCTGCGCCAGCAGCCGGCCAGACGTGCCGGCCGATCGGGTGATGACACCGCCCGCGACGAGCAGGAGGATGGCACTCACAATCGTGGCACGCTGCATGGCCCTCTCCTGAATAGTCTGTACAGCGACACGATACCCGGCGGCGCCATCATGCGGCGACCTTCGACGGATGACGTATGGAGACGGAGCCGTGACGCCGATGGGACCACCTCCGCCGCCCCGGTTGACACGCCCCTGCAATCCCGGCCACGCTGGGCTGCGCGAGATCCCGTCCTGGAGCCGGAGCGATGTCCCTGCACTTGCGTGACCGACGATGGCTGGCGATCGCCGGGGCGCCGCTGCTGCTCACCGCGTTGCTCCTGGGCAACGCGGCATCGTTTGCCGCACCGCCCGCCGCGGCCGCTGCGTCGGGCGCGGCCGTTGCCGCCCGTACCGAGGGCAAGGTCGGCCTGGTACGCGAGGCGTTCAGCGCGATCTACAACCATTACTTCGACCCGGTGGGCGCGGCGGATCTGCTCGACGCCGCCTGGCGGGGCGCCACGAACGCGGCCGCGTCGGCGGGCAACGGAGCGCCGCCGCCAGGGCCCGATCTCTCCGGCGCCGCCGTCGAGGCGTACACCCGCTTCGCCGCCGCCTACACCGAGCTGGAGGCCGCCACGCCGATCGATGCCACCGAGCTGGCCTACGCTGCCATCCGCGGCATGACGGAGTTCATCGGCAACTGCCACACCTACTTCCTGCCGCCGATCCAGGCCGCGGCGCAGCGTGCCGCGGAGACTGGCGACGAGCTGATCGGCATGGGCTTCCGCCGCGCCTACACGCCAGCGCCGTGGACCGTCACCTACATCGTCCCCGGCGGTCCGGCCGAGGCGGCGGGCCTGCGCGCCGGCGATACGATCCTTGCCTACGACGGCGACAGCAGCACGAACGCGCCGACGGCGCGCTCCGCCCGCGCCGAGGGCGAGTCAGTGATGCTGACCATCCTGCGCCCCGGCGAGGATGGGCCGCGTGTGCTGCCCGTGGTAGTCGGCCGTTACCGCTTCCCGCGGCTTGAGTCGCGCGTGATCGACGGCAGCGCCGGCAAGATCGGCTATCTGCGCTTCTTCACCTGGGAACGCGGCCAGGCGCAGGCGGAGGCGATCCGCGCGGCGATCGCGGAGTTCGAGGCGCAGGGCGTGGTCGGCTGGGTGATCGACGTGCGCGCCAACGGCGGCGGCTACGCCGGCCCGATCGCCGAGCTGTTCGCGCCATCGGGCGTGCTCTTTCGCGAGGTGACACGCGGCGGCACCAGCTATGCCCTCTCCGCCGGCGGCAACGCTCTTGCTCCACTGCGGCCGATCGCCTTCCTGATCGGGCCGGGCAGCGGCTCGGCCTCGGAGATCGTCCCGGAGGCGTTGCGCGAGGCGGGCACGGCCGTGCTGGTGGGCGGACACACGCAGGGCTGCATGGCCGGCACCACGGAGACGCTGCTCTCCGACGGCTCCTCGATCTGGGTGACCGCGGTGCACGTGCTGATCGGCGGCGGCGAACGGGATCTGGAAGGCGTCGGCGTTGATCCCGACATTCCCGCGCCGCGCAGCGCCGACGATCTTGCTGCCGGCCGCGATCCCGCCCTCGACGCTGCCGTCGCCTATCTGCAGCGGGCCAGCGCGGCCGGTGTCCCCGCACCCGCCCTCGTGCCGGCGCTCGCCGGCGTTCGCTGAGGGCTGCCGTCCATGTCTGCCGGATCCGATGCCGCGGAGGTGATGGAGCCGCGCGGCGTGACCGCTCGCATCGCCGGGCCGCTGCCGGCGGACCGCTACCACGGCGCCGCGGTGTTACGCACCCGGCCGCATCCACTTGCGGGAGAGGCGGCGCTGCAGCTCGGCGTGCCCGACGATGCGCTCGGCTTCCGTCCCCGGCTCAACATCAGCTACCACATCGCCATCGAAGAAGACGGGTGCGAATTCGTCAGCCGCGCCGTGTGGCTGGAACGGGTGCAAAGCTCCTGGTGGTTCGTGCTTGATATGGAATAGGGAACAGGGAATAGGGAACAGGGAACTGGGAAATGAAGGAGTCTGGGCTCAAGGGTGGTTATCGATTGTGTTGGCAATCACCCGCGAGCGCATTGATGTGACCATTTGTCCGACTTCGGCCGCTGATGCGAAGGCTCTTTCGGCTTCTTGCTCACTGAAATATCCAATACGAACAGCGAACAAGAGACAGGTCCAGTTTCGTTGAGGGAGCCATGCGCGAGTGAGAGGAAGTGCGTATACTCTCTACGCGATGCCCGCGAATTGCCTTCGGCAATGTTTGTAGCCACAGAGACGGCAGCCCGCGTCGTTTGCGCTGTCAGACCGTATTGCTCGCTCCGCGGAAAGTGGTGCACCAGGCCGTAGATCTGTTCGATCAAATTCATGGCCCGCTGCTACACCACCAGACCCTGATGCGAGCGCACCACGCCAGCGTGACTGCGCTCGCCCATGCTCCGCAAGCCTCCTGCTATTCCCTATTCCCTACAAGAGCCATGCGCGTCATTTCGACGGCGAAGCCCAGGCTCGACCAGAAGGCGGCGGCGCGGCTGTTGCGGCGGAGCACGGAGAGGCGGATTTCACGCACGCCGTGGCGGCGGAACTCGGCCAGCATCGCCTCTGCCAGAGCACGGCCGGCGCCGTCGCGCCGCGCCTCCGGCACGATATAGAACTCGTCCACGTAGCCGTCGGTGATGTCCTGGCGGTACCAGTGCGGGCCGACGATGAACACGCAGAAGCCGATGCGCCGGCCAGCGCGCTCCGCCCACCAGAAGTGACGCCCGCCCGGCTCATGCAGCAGACGGCGATACTGTTCGCGCGAGAACGGGTCGGGGAAGTCGTTGAAGGTCTCCAGCTCCTGCCAGTAGCGCGCAAACCAGTCGAGGAACTCCTCGAACTCTTCCGACGCCACCGGCCGCACCTGCAATCCGGCGCCAACCGAGGCCGGCTCGCTCATCGTCATCGTCCTTCGTCCTTCGTCCTTCCGGGGGCAGCGGCGGGTGGCCTCACCCCCGACCCCTCTCCATGCACTCCATGCAATGGAGAGGGGGGCTTCAAGGCGGTGCTTCAGAAGAAGGCCGGGGAGCCACTTCGCCTCCGCTTCAGCCTGGACACTGCGCCCAGCTCTCCCCGTCGTGTTGGGGCGCGGAGATGAACCAGGGGATGGGGGCAGGGCCTCAGTCCTTGCGCCCCGCGCTCGCGGCCGGCGCAGGCGGGTTGGGGGAGTCGGGCGTCCTTGTCGTCAGCACGTCGGGCACGGCGCCCTTCTGATACGCCGCGTCGACGATCTGCGCGAAATCGTTGACCTGCTGCGCCGTGAAATCGCCCGCCGGCCCCGTGGTGTAGACCGTCAGCACCACGCGGCCGTGCGTCCACATCGCCCGCCACGACTCGCGCGGCAGGCCGTCGGTCAGCGTGTAGCTCTCGTGGTAGATCCGGTTCATCTCGCCGAGCGGCTGCGGCAGGCCGTAGGTGTCCACGGTGCTGTGCGGCTGATGATCCGGATCCAGCACGTTCGCCTGGGCGCCGGCCGCATCGGCGCTGAGCGCCAGGCGCACGTGCCAGACATCGCCGCTGTCGCCCTGGAGGGTGAAGTAGACCCGTTCGGCTTCCGTGACCCGCTTCCAGGCGCCGACGATGCGGTTGTAGGCCGCGTGCGGGTCGCCGGCCTCGAGCAGCAGATCGGCGTTGGTGACGATGCTGCGCGCCTGCGCCATGAAGCCGAATGGACTCTGATCGACGCTGGGCAGGCGGAAGTAGAGGGCGTACATCGCCTCCTCTTGATATGCGTCGGAGCCGACCACGGGCAACGTCGCCTGCCCGCCGAGCGCGACCGCCTGCACCCCGGCGGCGTGGCGATCGGCGGCCTGCGCGAAGGGCACGGCCTGGTCGACCGTCTCGGTCTTGTCATAAATCACCATGATCATGCCGAAGACCAGCCGGCCGCGCCGCCAGAAGATCGCCTCAAAGCCCGTGTCGAGACCGGAGCTCGTCGAGGTGCTGACCACGTGCACGGCGCCGGACTCATCGCCAAGCCGTAGCGGCAGCGGCGGGTTGTCGGAATGGATGCGGCCGGATTGCGGCACATCGAGGTTGTCGTGGAAGGCGGCGGATGCCTGCCGGTCGCCGGCATAGAGTTCGACGTTGAAGTCGAAGAGGCGAACCGGGGTCGCCTCGTCCGGGCCGATCACCTGCTCGACCGCGGCGAGAAAGCCGCCTCGCTGGATCGCCTTCAGCGCGTCGAGCGAATCCGACAGCGTTTCGCCCAGGTCAAAGGCGCGTGAGGCCGGAGTCGCCGCGGACTGATCGAGGATCTGAAATCCCGGCAGCAGGTCGGCCTGCTGCAACTGATACGGCAGCAGGCTGAGCAGCGCTTCATCCGCACCCGGCGCGCCGGAGGGGATGGCCTGCAGCGGTGCGGCGGCGGCGCGCGGCTGCCGCGCGCCGCCGAGCAGCAACGTCAGCACGACGATGCCGGCGGTCAGGCGGGCAACACGGGGCATGCTCTTCTCCTCTACGCCTTCGTGCCGGCGTCCAAACGCGGGCGGCAGACGTGCCGGCTCAGCTGCAGCGCCGCGTCGCGGCGGGCGCGATGGACAGCCTGATTGCGGCTCACTGGCCGGCCTGCGCCAACAACACTTGCGCGGCGCGGTCCATCTGCGGATCCTGGCCGGCGGCCAACTCTTCCGGCGACCACACGACCGTCTCGTCCGGGGTGATGCCGACGCCGTTCAGATCGAGCTGATCGTTGCCGATCAGGATATGCTCGACTTCGACCTGCAGACCGGAGCCGTCCGAGAGCGTATGCAGAATGGCGCTGCCGATGCAGCCGGCCGAGCGCTCGCCGATCAGGTAGGCGCGGCGGTTGTCCTGCAGAGCGCCAGGCAGGATGTCGGCGGCTGACGCGCTGTAGTTCTCGATCAGCACTACCATCGGCAACTGCTCTGGCAGGGTGGCGTTCGCGTCGGCCATCACCGGCACGCGGGCGCCGCCGCGGTCGATCGAGGTGGCGATCAGCCCCTGGGGCATAAACAGGCTGGCGATCGCGGCCATCGTGTGCGCGTCGCCGCCGGGGCTGGTGCGCAGGTCGAGCACCCAGCCCACGACGCCTTGTTGCTGGAAGCCGGTGATCGCCTGGCGGATGGCGTCGATCATCCCGGCGCCCTGGGTGAAATCGTCCCACTGGATCACGCCGATGCCGCCGGGCAGCACCCGTGTGCGGACGAAGGGCAGCACGGTTTCTTCGGGCACGATGGTCAGCGCGATCGGCTGCTCTACGCCGGGGCGCTGTACGGTGATGTCCACCGCCTGGCCGGCGTTGGCGCGGAAGATGCGGCGGCGGATGCCGGGATCGCCCTGGCCGTTGCTGCTGAGCAGCGTATCGCCGGGCAGCAGCCCAGCCTTCGCCGCGGCGCCGTCGGGATAGACGCGGTAGACGAGGTTGTTGATGCGGCCGGCGATGAAGCCGACGTCCGTGGTGAGCTGATGGCGCTCGACACCGTCCGCGCTGGCGTTGTTGTCCGGCGGCAGGAAGGCGGTGTGGCAACTGTTGCGCGCGTTCGCCATCTGGTTGATCGCGCCGTAGGCGAGATCGCTTGGTTTCGCCTTACCCGACGAGACGGCGGTGCCGACGGCGCCCCGGTAGGCGTCGGCGAACGCCTGCCAGTCGCTGTCCACGACCCCGGTCAGAGCGGGGCTGCCGAGTGGGTTGAGGCCCGCGCTGGTGAGGGCCATGTTTATGCCATCCCAGGCGTCCCCGAGCACCACGTCGGAGCGCAGCGGCTGGTCGAAGCCACCATAGAGCGCGTCGAAGGCTTCACGTACCACGTCGAGCTTGTCGCTGGCCGTCTGGTCGACCACGGCCGGCCCGGCCGGCGCCGCCGGCGCTGCCAGGGCCGCCCGCGTTCCCAGTGCACGCGTCAGCGGCGCCGTTCCGAAGCTGCCTGCCAGCAGGGCGATGAGCACCAACAGCAGGGCCAGTGCCCCGCGTCTACCCGCCTGAAGCCGCATCCGCCGCCTCCTGTTCCTCCCGCCGCGACCGCCGTGCACCCGTACCGTCACCGCTGCATGGGCGGCAAAACAGGGCTGGCGCGCAGCGGCGCAGGCCCGGCGTCGCCGGGGTCCGCGCCGCGTAGATCTCCCATGTAGCCCGACGAGGTGTCGGCGCGCTCCGAATAGCTTGACACAGGCGCGCGACTCAGGGCTAGCCCGGAGCCGTGGCCGCGGCGTGCTCTGTTCCAGCCGCGCTCGTGCCCAACCGGGATGCCACGCGCCGCCACGCCGCTCCGCCCTGTCGCGCCTCTCCCGACGCAGAAGATTGCTTGCGAAACCAGGAAGAGCGCGGCAGAATTGCGGCGCCGGAGGTGGACCGGTGGCCGAGCAGCGTACGCGGCGCAGCATTCGCATCGCCATGGTGGCCGGCGCTCTGCTGCTCGCCGGCTGGTTGCTGTACCTCGCGCGCGGCGCCCTGCCTCCGTTCATTCTCGGCGCGATCTTCGTGATCGCCTTTGCGCCCGCCGTGGATCGGATGGCCGCCGGTTTCCCCTTCCGCGAGGGCCATCCCGACCTGGCGCTCTCGTGCAGCGTCGGCCTGCTCTACCTGGCATTCATCGCCGTGGTGCTGGCGGCGGGGGCGGTCTGGGGTCCGCAGATCTTCGACGAGGGCAAGAGTTTCGCCAACGACCTGCCCACGCTCGCCACCCGCGCGCAACACGAGCTGCAAGACAACAACGGCTGGTACCAGCAGAACGTTCCGCCCGAGATTCGTGATCAGCTTGAGAAGAACATCGACAAGCTTGCCGGCAAGGCCGGCGATTACGCGCAGCAGGTGGCCGGCCGCACGATCAACTTCGCGACCGCTGGCCTGACGACGATGATCAGCTACATCGTCGTGCCGTTCTGGGCGTTCTACGTGCTCAAAGACCGCGAGCGGGCCTCCAACGCCTTTGTCGCCCTCTTTCCGGAACGCGTGCGGCCCGACGTGCAGTACCTGGTGGCGAACGCGCGCGCCGTCTTCGGCTCATACGTGCGGGCGCAACTGCTGCTCAGCGTGCTCACCGCCGTTGTCACGGCGATCGGTCTGCGCTGGTTCGGCGTGCGCTTCTCGCTGGCGCTGGGCATCGTCGCCGGCGTCGCCAACTTGATCCCGGTGATCGGACCGATGCTGGGCGGGGCGCCGGCCCTGATCGTCGTCCTCGCCACTCACCCCGGCCTGCGCGTGCTCTGGGTCTTCCTCTTCCTCTTTGGCACACAGGAGCTGAAGGACTTCATCGTCGTGCCGCGCATCCAGGGCCGCGCGGTGCGCCTGCACCCGGCGGTCATCCTCGTGCTGATCGTGATTGGCGGGCGTCTGGCCGGGTTCTGGGGCTTGCTGCTGGTGGTACCGGTGGCGGCGGTGCTGCGCGACTCGTATGTGTACATCTATCACCGCCTGGGCGATCAGCCGGCGCTGCTGCTGCCCGAGACGGGCGAGCCGCGCCCGCTTGCGCCCCTGGAGCATGAGCCGCCGGCGCGAGCGTCCGGCGGTTCCGGCTGAAGCCCAGACGCTCCCGCGCCGGGATCCCTCGGCCTCGCCCGCCGGTGTGAGAAGCGGTTCCTCGATGCAGCGGCACGCGTTCTTCGCGATGAACACCGAGATCGAGCTGCTGGCCGACACGCGCGACGGCGGCCGGGCTGCCGGCCTCTTTGCAGAAGCCGAGGCGCTGTTACACCGCCATGAGGCGACGCTCACCGGCTTCTCTGAGCACAGTGAGCTGGCGGCGTTGAATCGCGCCGCGGGGCAGTCCTTTGCCGCCTCGCCGCTGCTGTTTACGACGGTCGGGGCCGCCCTGCACGCCGCCGCACGGACGGGTGGTCTATTCGAGCCCGCCGTGCTCGATGCGCTGCGCGCCGCCGGCTACGATCGCAGCTTCGCCGTGCTGCCGTACAGCGCCCCGCGCACGCCGCCCGCCGCGCCCGGGCCGATCCTTGGCGCCTTCCGCCACGTGGAACTTGCGCCGCGCGGCCGCACGATCACGCGCCCCGCCGGCATGCACCTGGATCTCGGCGGCATCGGCAAGGGGCTGGCCGTGGCCGCGGCGCTGAGCCTGCTGCGGCCGCTCGGCAACGCGCTGGCGAATGCCGGCGGCGACCTGCGTGCGTCCGGACGCCTGGCCGATGGCGACTGGCTCGCGGGTGTGCAGCACCCGTTTGAGCCGGGGCGGGATATCGCCACGGTCGCCGTGCGCGACGCCGCGCTCGCGACATCGTCGATCATGCGGCGGCGCTGGCGGCGCGACGGCGTGGAACGGCATCACCTGATCGACCCGCGCACCGGCGCCAGCGCTGCCACCGACCTCGCCGCCGCGACCGTGCTGGCGCGAACCGCGGCCGAGGCCGACGTGCTGGCGAAAACGGCACTGCTGCTGGGCCGCACCGCCGGTCGGGCCTTCGTCGAGCGCGAAGGGGCGCTCTGTCTGCTCGTGGGGCGCGACGGGGCGATCGAGCTCTCGCCCGGTTTTCCGGCCATCGGCGGCGGCGGCGCGTAAGCGCGCTATTCGCCGGCGGGGCCGACGACTGCATCGAGCGTGCCCCAGAGCTGCGAACCCTCGCTGCGGGTGAAGACGCCGCGCAGACGCAGCAGCTTGCCGGCGTAGTCGCCCGTGCCCTGGCAGTCGATGCTGAAGCCGTTCGGATCGAGCTGCATCACCTGGCCATTGCACAGCGGCGCGCCATTGCCGTCGCTGAGGCTGGCCGGGCCGGCGTACCCCGTCGAACCGTCGCCACCGGCGGCCGGTTGCACCTGCATCGCCAGCGTTACACCACGCTCGCCGGTGCCATCCAGGCGCACCAGCAGCGTCGCGCGGCGGCCGGTGGAGACGCTGCCGCTGAACGTGTCGTGGAAGCCGGCCGGCGCCTTTGCCGCGAACGTGGGCGCCGTGGCCTGACCGGCTGCCGTGTGCTCGCCGCCCAGCCAGCGGAACGGCCCCACGGCCGCGCCGAGGAAGAGCAGGAAGACGGCGCCCAGCGTGCTGACGCCGAACAGCACGGCCCGCAGGTGCAGCGCCGCGCGCGCCGCCTCGGCCTCGGCCGGCGCGACTCCCCTCAGCCGCGCCGTGAGCACGCCGAGCGCCCTTCGGTTCCAGACGATGATGCGGTGCAGCAACAGCAGGGCAACGACGGCGGCCGTCGCGAGATATAGGGCCTGCGTCCAGAGCTGCCGGCTGTCCGTGCCGGTGAAGACGCCGTGCGCCAGCGCGCCCAGGTACGTCAGGAACGTGAGGTAATGCAGCGCCCGCCAGGCGCGGTAGCCGATCAGCCGCCGCGCCGGGAAGCTGAGCAGCAACAGCAGCAGCAGGTAGGCCGCGATCTGACCGGCGGCCGTCCAGGCCGCCGCATAGGGCGAAGCAAACGGCACCAGCAACTGCACCGCGGAGAAGCCGATGAAGGTGTCGCCCAGCAGCGCCGCCACGTGCACGACGACGAACAGCATAGCCAGCAGGGAGAGAAAGCCGTGCAGATCCGTCACACGCCAGCGGGCCACCAGGCGGTCGAAGGCTTTCGTGCGAATCGCCAGACCGAGCGCCACGGTGACGAAGAGCAACAGGTAGGCGACGAGGCCCGTGGCGCGCGAGAGATACCAGGGCACGTTCACGCCCGCGGCGTCGCCGCCCGCGCCGGCCGCCAGCGCCGGCACCGGCAGCAACGCGAGCCCGCCTGCTGCCAGGGCAAGAGGGAGCACCTGAGCTCGCCGTCGCATCGCCGGCATGCGCCCGCTCACGACGCCCGCGTGCGTGTGATCGGCCGCGGGCGCGGCGCCGGCGCGACCGGCAGTTGCGGCGCCGATGACCCTGCCGGCAGGCGGATGGACGGGCTGAAATCACCCGGTTGCGGCAGCACGCCGGCCGGGCCGGCGACAGCAGCCGGGGACGGTGGACCGGCCGCGGGCGCAGCGGCCGGCGTGCTGCTGGCGCGTGTCGGTGTCTGGGCGCGCAGCAGGCCGAAGCAGCCCAGCGTTGCCAGCAGCGCAGCACCGGCGATCGAGACCTTCAGGCGCGGGTTGCGAAACAGCCGTCGATCCATCCGCTCCGCTTTCTTGGCCGCGCGAACACCTCGATCACGCGCGGCGTGCCCGGATGGGTTCAGCGTACGCGGCGAACCTGAAATCAGGCTGAAGCAGCCGTTAACAGATTCCCAAATGTGGAACGTTGGGCAGGCGATCCGCTTCGCCCGCGCTAACGCCCTGCCCATCGCCGTGCGCGGCGGCGGCCACAGCACTGCCGGTTCCTCCGCGATCGACGGCGGCCTCGTGATCGATCTCACGCAGATGAAGGGCATCGCCGTCGACGCGGCCGGCCGCAGCGCCTGGGCGCAGCCCGGCCTCAACCTGGGCGAACTGATTCATGCGACCGAGGCGCAAGGGCTCGTCGTGCCCGTGGGCACCGCGTCCGAACACGGGCATCGCCGGGCTCACGCTGGGCGGCGGCATGGGCTGGCTCACGGCCAAGCTCGGCCTGACCGTGGACAATGTGCTCGGCTTCGAAGTCGTGCTGGCCAATGGCGAGGTCGTGCGTGCCGGCGAAACCGCACACCCGGATCTCTTCTGGGCGCTGCGCGGCGGCAGCGGCAACTTCGGGGTGGTCACCGGCTTCCACCACCGCCTGAGCGAAGTCGGCACGGTGCTGGGCGGCATGGTCGTCTACCCCTTCGCCCAGGCGCGCGAGGTGCTGCGCTTCTACCACCACTACACGCTGCACACGACCGACGACGTGACCGCCTACGCCGGCCTTCTGAGCACGCCGGACGGCCAGCCCGCCGTTGCCATCGCCGTCTGCGCCACGGGCCCGACGGAACGGGCGCAGCGCATGGTCGAGGCGGTGCGCCGCTTCGGCTCGCCGCTGATGGACCTGATCCAGCCGCTCAGCTACGAGCAGATGGTGGGGCTGCTGGACCCGGCCTCGCCCCCCGGCTTCAACTACTACGTCAAGGCGAACGCGCTGCCGTGGCTGAGCGGCGCCTCGATCGACGCGATCGTCGAATGCGGCGCCGCGCGGCCCTCACCGCGCTCGGCGGTGGTGATCCAGCACTTCCACGGCGCGGCCGCCCGCATGCCGGTCACGGCCACGGCCTTCTCGCAGCGCCATGCGCACTTCGACGTGATGCACATCGCCGGCTGGACGGATGAAGAGGACGGCGAACCCAGCATCGGCTGGGTGCGCGCCGGCATCGCGGCGACGCAGCGGTTCGCCGAAGAAGGGATCTACGTCAACTTTCTCGGCGCGGGCGAGAGCGAGGAGCGCATCCGCGCCTCCTACGGCCCGAACTACGAGCGGCTTGCGGAGATCAAGCGCCGCTACGACCCGGAGAACCTCTTCCAGCGCAACCCCAACGTGCGCCCGGCCCGCCCGGCCCGCCCGGACGCCGTGGCGGCGGCGTAGTGGCGTAGGAGGCCAACGGGGCGGCCATGCGGCCGCCCCGTTTCGCGCTCACAGCACCGCGCAGGTAACCGACAGGATCGGCGGCAGCGTTCCCGGCAGCCGCTGCCAGCAGTCGCCGCCGTCCGCGCTGGCGTAGACTTCACCGTTGGTCGTGCCGACGTAGACGCCCTCGGGCTCGAGGCCGTCGGTGTCGAGCCCCTCGCGGTAGGCGCTCTGGTAATCGTGCGGGCCGGGCAGGCCGCGCGTCAGCGGCTCCCAGCTCTTGCCGCCGTCGCCGGTGCGCCAGACCGCGAACTGCCCCCGCACCACGCGGAAGTTGTCCGCGCCGTACTCGATGGGGACGACGTACACGGCATCGGGCGCGCGCCGGCTGATGGCGATGGGGAAGCCGTGGAACGAGGGCAGGCCGTGCGTCACATCTTCCCAGCCCTTGCCCCGGCAGTCGGAGCGAAAGACGCCGACGTGCGACTGTCCCCAGAGGCGGTCCGGGTCCTTCGGATCGATCTTGAACTTGTGGAACTCGTCCATCGCCGCCGGGTCCACGTCCGGCGGCAGCTCCGGCTGCGGGAACGACTCGGCGACCTCGGCGAGAAACTGCTTCGCCGCCGGCGTGGTGACGACGATGCCGTGGGAGCACAGCTCCCAGCTCTCGCCGCCGTCTTCGCTGATGTACGTGCCGCCGGAGCTGATCGACGCGTAGATTCGGTTGGCGTCGCGCGGATCGACCTGGATCGAGTGCAGTGACGAGTCTCCTACGTTGCCGGTTGGCCCCCAGAAGGCGCGGAACCTGTGGCGCGTCAGCCCGTCGACCGGTGCCCAGGACTCACCCCAGTCTTCGCTGCGGAAGAGGGCGCCGGGCTGCGTGCCGGCGTAAACCACGCCCGGCTGGCTTGGGTGCCCCGGCTCGACGTGCCAGACGTTGGCGATGGAGAGGCCCATATCCTGCGGGAAGGCGAGGCCGGGGCAGCGCTGCTCCCACGTCATGCCGCCGTCGTCGCTGCGGGCAACGGACGGCCCCCAGGCCCAGTGGTTGGCCGCCGCGTAGAGCCGCTGCCGGCCCTCCCGTGTGTCGGCGGCCAGGTGATTGATCTGCCAGCCGGGCATCTGCGGCTCGGAGATCGACCAGCACTGCCTGGCCGCATCCGAACGGTAGATGAAGGCGCCTTTGCGTGTGCCGACCAGCAGTTGAACGGACTGATTCATTGCTGTCTCCCTGTCACGCTGCTCTACTCGCCAATGTGATCGATGTTACACCATCTCAGCACGTATGTTCTCTTCGAATTATGTGCATTCTCACGTGGCGGGCGAAGTCGGCGGCCGTTGCGGCCCCGGCGCGACAGCGGGCTCACTCGCCGGGCCAATGGCGCATCGACCCGGCGTGCGCGATGGTGAGAATGCCCCCGCGCTGCGCGACGCCGCCCCGCACGCTCCGCAGAACACTGGTGGACTCGACGATGATGCACCGCGGCAACCGACACGAGGTGGTGATGATCACGGGCGCTTCGGCCGGCGTCGGCCGGGCGACGGCCCGGCGCTTCGCGCGTGAAGGTGCGTCGATCGGCCTGATCGCGCGCGGCAGCACCGGGCTCGACGGTGCATGCCGCGATGTTAAAGACGCGGGTGGTCGAGCGCTGCCGCTCGAAACCGATGTCTCGGACGCCCTGGCAGTCGAGGCCGCGGCGGTGAATCTGGAAGCCGCGTTCGGGCCCGTCGACATCTGGGTGAACGACGCAATGACTTCCGTCTTCTCCCCGGTGAAGGAGATGACGCCGGACGATTTCAAGCGCGTCACGGAAGTGACGTACCTGGGCTTCGTCTACGGCACGCTGGCGGCACTGCAGCGCATGCTGCCGCGCGACCGCGGGCACATCGTGCAGGTGGGTTCGGCGCTGGCCTACCGAGGCATTCCTTTGCAGGCGGCCTACTGCGCCAGCAAGCACGCGATTCAGGGCTTCACCGAATCACTGCGCTGCGAGTTGCTGCACGACAAGAGCAACGTCAGGCTGACCATGGTGCAGATGCCTGCGCTCAACACCCCGCAGTTTGGCCCGTCGAAGAGCCGCATGCCGCGCAGGGCGCAGCCGGTGCCGCCGATCTATCAACCGGAGGTCGCGGCCGAAGCCATCTACTGGGCGGCTCACCACGACCGTCCCGAGCTTTGGGTCGGGCGTTCAACCGTGCAGGCGATCCAGGGGAACAAGATTGCGCCCCGGCTGCTTGACCACTATCTCGCCCGCACGGGATTCGAGTCGCAGCAGACGCCGGAGCCGGCCGACCCCGGCCGCTCCAACAATCTCTATGCGCCTCTGGATGGCCCGCGGGGCGCAGACCACGGCGCCCACGGCGCCTTCGACGACCGCGCCCTCGGCCGCAGCCCGGAGCTGTGGGCCACCACGCACCGCGGCCTGCTCACGGCGGCCGCCGGCGGTGTCGCGGCGCTTGCCCTCGGCGCCGTCGCGGCGAAGCGCCGACACTGAGCGGCAGCGCGGCTCCGGTTCAATCCGGCATCACGCGGGTCTAGGCCGGCGCCGCGGCCAGCCCGCCCACGGCCTGCGGCTGCTCCGCCTTCATCCAATCCGCCACGCGCTCGCCGATCATCATGCAGGTGAGATTCGTGTTGCAGCGCACGATGTTGGGCATGACGGAGGCGTCCACCACGCGCAGGTTTTCAACCCCGCGCACGCGGCAACGTGGATCGACCACGGCGTTGGCATCGCTCTCCGGGCCCATCGGCGCCGTGCTCACCGGGTGGAAGGTCGTGCCCACCGTCATACGCACGTATTCCGACAGCGCCTCGTTCGAGGCGACGGCCTCGTCGCTGAGCAGGGCGACGCGCTCCACGAACGGCGCCAGCTCGGGCGACGTGACGACCTGGTAGCCGAGCCGCACGCCTTCCACCATGCGGCGCATATCCTCGCCCTGCGCGTCGCTGCAGAAGTTGAGGTCGACCTTCGGTTGCTCGTGCGGGTCGCGGCTCGCCAGCGTCAGCCGCCCACGCGAGAGCGGTCGCTGCAGCGAGGCGCCGGCGCCGACCACGATCTGGGCCCCGACCATCGCCATCGCTTCGGCGCCGGCAAGCTCCAGTACGTCGAACTGGCTGCCGAAGTAGAGCTGCATGTCGTTGAACACGTCGGAGCCGGGCGCGGTGTAGCGCAGCATCACCTGGATGAAGGGATTGGACCGGTCGCACACGCCCGGCCGCGGCAGGCCGAAGACGAAGGCCAGCGGGTGGTCGTTGAGCCGCGTGCCCACGGGCGCATCGACCAGCGGCTCGATGCCCAGCGCCCGCAGATCCGCCGCCGGCCCGATGCCCGAGCGCAGGAGAATCGCCGGCGAGGCGACGGCGCCCGCCGAGAGCGTGATGCGCCGGCCGAAGACCTGCTGCCGCACGCCGCCGCACTCCAGCTCGACGCCGATCGCGCGCTTGCCCTCGAACAGCACGCGGTCGACGAGGCAGTTCGGCTTGATCGTCAGGTTGATGCGGTGCCGCGCCGGCGCCAGATAGCCGATCGCCGCCGACATGCGCACGAAGTTGCGCTGGTTCTGCGGAATGATGCCGGCGCCGGTCGAGTCGGGGTGGTTGTGGTCCGTCACCTCGGGAAAGCCGAGCCGGCGGAGGACGTTGAAGTAGGCCTGCTGCGGCGGGCGCAGCTCTCCCGGCTTCCAGCGGCGGATGGGGATTGGGCCGCCCGTGCCGTGCAGGTCGCCGTGCTCGTCCTCGTCGTCTTCGAGCTTGCGGAAGTAGGGCAGCACGTCCTGCCAGCTCCAGCCGTCGTTGCCCCAGGCGGCCCACTCGTCGTAGTCGGCGGGCACGCCGCGCAGCGCGACCGTGGCGTTGACGGCCGAGGAGCCGCCCGTGACCTTGCCGCGCGGGTAGGTGATCGGCCGGCCGGGCACGGCGTCGGCCATGAAGCCCCAGTCGTGCGCCTGCACGGACATGTTGCGGCCGTCGATCAGGTCCTGCGGCGTCTCTTCGACGCTGGCGAAATCCGGCCCGGCTTCGAGCAGCAGGACGCTGCGGCCGGGGTCTTCGGAGAGCCGCGAAGCGAGCACCGAGCCGGAGGAGCCGGCCCCCACGATCACGTCGTCGTATATGAGCGCCATCGCCACGCCTCCTGAGCACAGGCATCCCGACGAAGGGCAGACGTTGCATTCTACATCGGCTGTCAAGACGGGAGTGAGGTGCAAGCAACGAGACCGGCCGGCACTGTGCCATCGCAGCGCACGCGACATGGCGGGGCGCAGGCGTGGCATCGGCATACCCGCTTCTCAGGCCGCGCTCCGACCTTCGATCAGTTCGAGAGCGCCGCCTCGCTGGGGCATAAAGACGTAGAGCCGGTCGGGCGGCACGATCGCCGTTGTTCCCGCCCGGGCCTCTGTCTCCGTGCTCCAGCGCACACCAGTGGCCGGATCGATCGTTACCACGACTCCCGGCGCCTTGACGGCCACATGCACGAGGCCGCTGCTCGGATTGAAGAACGTGACATCGGGTGGTCCCGGCAGCGGCCAGCGGCCGTGTACGCTGCCATCAACGACGCTCAGGTCCACCAGCTCCCCGGCGTCGCAGGCCACGAACAGCCGCTCTCCCCGCTCGTCGAGGTCGAGGCCGTGAGCCCCGTCCACCGGCAGCTCCCAGCAGCTCTCCGTGGCGAAGCCGTCGAGCCGCACCGCAAGCACCTGGGATGGTCTCTGAATCGCGCAGTACACCCGTGCCTCCGCCCGATCGACGACGCACCAGCGGGGGCTGCCCGGCAACGCGAGCGTCTCCATAGCGCCGCGCTCGAGATCGATGGCCTGCAGCGCCGGCGCCTGGCTTTCGTCGCCCAGGCAGGCAGCGATCGCCAACCTCCGCCGCGGCGCAAGCGCGATGCCGTTCGGGCGCGCGGCCGTGGGGTAGCTGCCGCCGATCGCCAGCGTGCGCGCGTCGATCGCCGTGACGCTGGCGCCGCCGCGGTTGCTTACCAACACGGCGCCGCCGGCGGCTGCCACGCCCGCTGCCTCAGGGAAGCCGGCGAGGGTCCGTTCATGGCGCCCGGCGGCGTGATCGAGCACCGCCACGCCGCCGGCGGAGGTATGCGCCAGGAAAATCCGTCCGCTCGCCGGCTCAAACGCCCCATGGTCGAAGCGGTTGTCGGGTCCGCCGGGAATGGCGATGAACCGTCCTTGTCGCAGCATCTCTCTCACCGTTGTGACGTGGCGCCCGACGCGACCTGGCTCTGGCACCACGCGTACAATGCGTCGTAGACCGGCAGCTCCGCGGTGAGCTGCTCGTGGTCGTCCTGATACGCCAGCCGAAAGCCGGCGGCGATGGCGACGAGGCCGCGCGACTCGGGCGTGAGGTCGCGGGCATCGGTATCCGCGCCGCGCACGATCAGCGCGAGGCGCTGGAGGGCCGGATCGTTCAGCTGGTACTTGCGCATGATGGCGTCGAAACTGCATTCGGCGCCGTGATGGCCTAGCTCCGCGTTGGCGATGTCGTACGGAGTTGCGTCTTCCCGCTCCGCCACCGCCAGGACCTGATCGGCCGGGACATAAAGAAACTCGGCGTCGCGATCGACGAACCGCTGGATCAGCCAGGGGCAGGCAACGCGATCCACCATTGGCCGCGCACGGGTTACCCACTTCATTGCGCTCTCCTTCGGCGAAATTGGCCGGCTGCACGGGCCGGCTACATAGGTCAGAGGACAAACAGATCCAGTCCTGTCGCCACCGCGCCAGCGATCACGGCGAGTCCCACTACACGGGCGGCCGGCTCGCTCCGGTCCCAAACACCGCCGAACAGCAACGCCGTCAGCAGGAAGGCGACCACGCCGCTGCCGGCATCAGCCCAGCTCAGGCCGATCAAGGGCGCGTCGACGTTGAAGCCGCGGCCGTTCGTGACATGCAGCACCAGGTTCCAGCCGAGAAAACCGCACAGGGTCGACGCGCCCACGAGAAGGTAGCGCCAGCGCGCCCGCGCCCAGGGCCAGAGGCTCGACACCAGGACGCCGAGCACGCCGGCGATCGTCGCCCAGAGAATGATGTCCGAGACCGCGAACACCGGCGTTTCCCTTCACGTCACGGCGCCGGCCTGGCCATGGGAGCACCTACGGTCGGCCCGCCGTCGCGCTGCAGTAGGCGTACAGCCCATCGAAGAGCACCGCGCTGAGCGCCAACACCTCCTCGTCGCTCCGTACCAGTTGCAAACCGCGCATCAGCATGTCCAGGCCGGCCGCCTCCGGCGCGTCGTAGCGCTCGTCGCCCAGGTCAGCCTCGTGCACGATGCGAGCGATGGCCGTCAGCCCGGGATCCTGCAATTGGTAGTGGCGCAGAATCGTCTCGAACGAGCAGTCGCCGTCGTGGTGGGAGAGCACGGCGCCGCGCATGTCGAACGGCGTCGCGTCCGCGGGCAGCTCGTCGGGATCCTGGATGAAGATGAACCGCGCCTCCTGGTCAAGGAAGCGGCGAATCAGCCAGGCGCAGGCCGCGCGGTCGATGTGACAGCAAGCGCGTGTCGCCCATTTCATCTCCGCACCTCGATCTCCACCGCCAGCGCCTCGACCGCGTCCCTCGCCGCCGCCTGACCCGGCGCCGGGAAGTAGTCGCGCGCGGCGATCCGCCGAAACTCACGCCGCAGGCGGCCCAGTGTGCGGCGCCGCGACGAGACCGGCTCCGTTGCCGCCGCCCGGGCCGCGGCGATCAGCGCCCGGTACTCGGCGTCGAGCTCGGCGTTCATGCTGCCGATCAGCGTCCGCTCCTGGGCGGCGCCGGCCGGTGAGCCCAGCCAGAGCGACGCCTCGCCGCCGGCCTCCAGCACCTCGTCCGCCAGCCACTCGAACTGCTCGCGCGTGCGCGCGTCGAGCGGCAGGCCAACCAGCCCGTCGAGGATCTGCACGGCGCCCAGCCGCCGCAGTTTGCGCCAGAGCGTGATGCGCGGCGTCGAGGGTTCCCGTGGCAGCCGGTAGGCGAGCAAGACCCAGCGAGCGGAACGGTCCATGGGAAGACGGTACGCGCTCTGAATAGAAAATGCAACCGTGGTTACAGATTTACAAGCGTTCGCGGCCGGCCCACAGCCCACGCCGGCGGGCCGGTACAGGGCCGTGGCGCCTGCTATCATGGGTCCATGTCGACGAATGAGCAGCGGCAGCTTACGGCGCAGGCGCTCGACCTCTATGAGCGCTTCGGCAAGCCGCTCGAGGCCGAACACAGCGGGGAGTATGTCTCGATCGCGCCGGACGGCAGAGTGGCGCTTGCGCCGACGCTGCATGCGACGATGGTCGATGGCGCGGCACGCTTTGGGCCGGGCAACTATGTCTTCAAGGTTGGAGATCTCGTCGCGGGCAAGTGGAGGTGAACGGCGGCAGGATCACAAGCCGGCGTGTCCCTTACATTCCCATCACGGTTGAAATCCCTGAGCTCAGCATCGTGCTTGCATTCGAAGCGCTCGTTGACACCGGTTTCACGAGCGAGATTGTGCTGCCCGCCGATTCAATCACCGCGCGTGCATCGGTCCTCGAGCGACTTACGCTCGAATTGGCCGATGGCTCACGCGTAACGGCGCCCACCTATCTCGGAGTAGTCCGCATCGGCCATCGCAGCGTCAGTCCTGGCACGATCTTCATCCGCGGCGACGAAGTGATCGTGGGGCTCGGCAGCGTCACGCAGTTCCGCGTGGTCATTGATCACGAAGAGAGCATCAGCTTCTCGCCGTAATACGCGGGGCTGGGTCGGTTTGCAGGCGCCAGACACCCGGCAGGGTCTACCCGTCCCCCTCCACGCCGACGGTGCGCGTTGCTGCCGCGGCGTCGGTGTGTGCCATCAGCTGCGCGGCGATCAGGTGTGAGTAGAGGCCGTCCCGGGCCAGCAGCGGCGCATGCTGCGTCTGCCGCGCCGCCTGCAGGCGGACCGCAGAGCCACAAGCTTGATCAGGCTCGCGGTCCAGGCACGCAGCGGCCGGCCGGCGCCGATTCCGCCCACCTGAAATGTCGATTCATTCTGCGCTGTCTGCGATACTAGCGCTATCGGGACACCGCGGGAAAGCGATTACGAGTATGGAACGTACCATCGGCGCCTTTGACGCCAGACGCCAATTCGGTAAGGTGCTCAATGAGGTCACCGCGAAGGGTGATGCCTACGTCGTGGAGCGCCACGGCGCGGCGATTGCAGCCGTGGTGCCGATCGCTGTCTACCAGCAGTGGAAGCGGGAACGCGCGGCGTTCTTCGACCGCATGGAGGCAATTGCGAAGCGGGCCAACGTGCCAGAGCAGGAGGCGGATCAACTCGTCGCCGATGCTCTCCATGAGGTGCGCTCGGCGCGCCGGACCCACGCCTGAACATGCGTGTCGTCCATGATGCGAATATCGTCGTCAGCCGCTACCTCGTTCCCGTCGGCATTCCCGCTCAGGTGATGGCCGCCTGGCGAGCTCAGCGGTATGACCTGATCATCTCCCCTGCGCTCATGTCCGAGTACGAAGACGTCTTGAACCGGCCGCGCATTCAGCGCCGGCATGGCCTGACCCCTGAACAAGTCGCTTCCGAACTGACCAGACTGGCACGTTTCGCCATCCTTGTCGAACCAGCCGAGGTGCCAGCGGTCATTGTCGACGACCCGGACGACGATCAGGTACTTGCAGCCGCCGTCGCGGGAGAGGCCGACTTCATCGTAAGCGGTGACCGTCACCTGCTGAGCCTGCGCGAATACCGGGGTATCCGCATCCTCTCCCCTGCCGGCTTTCTTGCGCTGCTTGCGTCCCAGGAGCACGCTGAGTTGTAGGCGGCTAGCCCCCGCCCTCCACGCCGACGGTGCGCGTTGCTGCCGCGGCGTCGGTGTGCGCCATGAGCTGCGCGGCGATCAGGTGCGAGTAGAGGCCGTCCCGGGCCAACAGTTGCGCGTGCCTGCCGCGCTCCACCAGGCGCCCGTCGTCCAGGACAAGAATCTCGTCGGCGTTGCGGATCGTGGAGAGGCGGTGCGCGATCACGAAGGTCGTGCGGCCGGCCATCAGCCGATCGAGCGCCTGGCGCACCTCCGCCTCGTTTACCGCGTCGAGGTGTGAGGTCGCTTCGTCCAGGATCAAGAGCGGCGCGTCCTTGAGCAGCGCCCGCGCGATCGCCACGCGCTGCCGCTGGCCTCCGGAGAGCTGCATGCCGCGTTCGCCCACGCGCGTCTGGTAGCCGTCCGGCAGCGCGGCGGCGAACTCGTCCACGTTGGCGCGCCGCGCCGCCTCCAGCACCTCCGCGTCGCTCGCCTCGGGCCGGCCGAGCCGCAGGTTCTCCCAGAGCGTCGTGTTGAAGAGATACGTATCCTGCGCGACCAAGGCCACCAGCCGGCGCAGGTCGTCCAGCGCGTAGTCGCGCAGATCGTGGCCGTCGATCAGGATGCGGCCCTGCTGAGGATCCCAGAAGCGCAGCAGCAGGTGCGCCAGCGTCGTCTTGCCCGCGCCCGATCGGCCCACAAGGGCCACCGTCTTGCCCGCCGCAGCGGCGAAGCTAACGTCGTGCAGCGCGGGCGGATCGTGCGGCGCGTAGCGGAAGGTCACGCCCTCACAGACCACGGGCAGACCGCTGGCTCGCTGCTCGCTCGCCGCCTCGGGTACGCCGGGGCCGTCCTGCACGGGCACCGGCTCGTCCTCGATCGCGAAGTAGCGCCGCGCCGAGGCGAGCGTTTGCATCAGCTCCTTCAGCGTCTTCACCAGCTCTGTCACCGGGCCGAAGGCCGACGCCGCCAGCACCGTGGCGACGAGCAGATCGACGCGTGAGAGCTGCCGATTCGTTACCAGCCCGGCGCCGACCGCCAGCACCGCGAGGGCGCCGAGGCCGGTCAGCGCCTCGATGATCGCCGTCTGCACCGCCTGGTCGCGGAAGAAGCGCACCTGCAGCGAGGCGAAGCGCCGGCCGCCGGCGCTGATCTCCGCGGTCCGCGCCGGCCCGGCGTCGAAGGCGGCGATCGTGCGCAACCCCTGCACGCCGTCCACCATGCCCGCGTTCAGCGCGCCCGTGCCCTCGCGCAGCTCGCCGCCCAGCCGCTCCATCGCGCCGCTCGCCAGCCACGGCGTCAGCGCCACGCCCACCAGGAACGGCAGCAGCGCCAGCGCCAGCGCCCAGTGGTAGATCAGCAGCGCGATCAGCACGCCGCCCGGCACGAGGATCGCCACGAACAGCGGCGAGATCGTGTGCGCGAAGAACAGCTCGATCGTTTCCACGTCGCCGGTCGCCGCGCTGACCACGTCGCCGGAGCGGCGGCGCTGCAGATAGGCCGGGGCCAGCGGGTCGAGCATGTTGTAGAGGGCAATGCGCATCTCCGAGAGCAGGCGGAAGGCGAGGTCGTGCGCGATCCACGATTCGGCCCAGGTCAGGATCGCCGTGATCGGCACCAGCGCCAGCAGCAGCGTAAGCCACGGATTGAGCGCACGCCCGAGCGTCACCCGCCCGACGAGCACGGCGCCGACCACGCCCAGCGCCACGACCGCCGCGGCGCGCAGCAGCCCCAGCGTGAAGGTGAGCGCCATCTCGCCCGCCCATGGCCGCACCAGACCCAGCAGGCGCGTGTACACCCGCCGCAGGGGCAGCGGCCGGCGGGTGTCTTCGATCGCCAGCTTCGGCAGCTCCTCGCCGGCGGTGCGTGTGCGGTCGCCGGCATTTCCGGCTGCTTCCGCGGCCGTCGCCGAAGTGATGCCGGCCTGCCGCTCCTCCTCGACCTCGTGCTGCGCCGCCATCAGCCGGGCGTAGGTGCCGCCCGCCGCGATCAGGTCCGTGTGCCGGCCGGTCTCCACCAGCCGCCCCCGCTCCAGCACCAGGATGCGGTCGGCGTTGACCACGCTGGAGAGCCGGTGCGCGATCGTGAGCGTGGTGCGGCCTCGCTGCAGCCGCTCCAGCGCCTGCTGGATCAGCGCCTCGTTCTCGGCGTCCACGCTGGAGAGCGCCTCGTCCAGCACCAGGATCGGCGCATCCTTCAGCAGCGCCCGCGCGATGGCGATCCGCTGCCGCTGCCCGCCGGAGAGCCGCGTGCCGCGCTCACCCACGACGGTGTCGTAGCCCCGCGGCAGCGCGGCGATGAACTCGTGGGCATTGGCGGCGCGGGCGGCTGCTTCGAGCTCGATTTGCACGGCCGCCGGCTTGCCCAGGCGCAGGTTCTCCGCTACCGTGCCGTGAAAGAGATACGTATCCTGCGCCACCAGCGCGACCTGCCGGCGGATCGCCGCGAACGGCAGCTCGCGCACGGCGCGCCCGCCGAGCAGCACGCGCCCCTGCTGTGGATCGACGAAGCGCAGCAACAGATTGACGATCGTGGACTTGCCGGCTCCGCTCGGGCCGACCACGCCCAGCGTCTCACCGGCGCGCAGCTCAAACGAGAGATCCTCCAGCGCCGCCCGCCGCCCGCCCTCGTAGCCGAAGGTCACGCCCTCGAAGCGCAGCGTCGGCGCCAGCGGCGCCGAAGGCGGGGCCGGCTGCGCCGGCTCGCCCACCTCGATCGGCGTGTCGAGCAGGGCAAAGATGCCGCGCGCGGCCGCCGTCGCCAGCATGCCGCGATGATAAAGCACGGTCAGGTCGCGCAGCGGGCGGAAGACCTCGACACCGAGCATCAGCACGATCAGCAGTGTGCGCAGTTGCAGGTCGCCCTCGTGCACACGCACGGCGCCCCAGGCCAGCGCCACCGCCGCGCCCGCCGAGACGCCGAGCATGGTGATGCCGCCGGTGAGAATGTTCACGGCCAGCACGTACATCGTGCTGCGGAAGAGCCGGTGCGCCCGCTCGGCGATCTGCACCCCGCGCCGCCCGCTCTGGCCGAAGGCCTTGAGCGTGGGCAGGCCCTGAATCGTGTCCAGCAGGTCGGAGGCGAAGCCGGCATAGGCGTCGCGGCGGGCGAGGGCGCTCGCCGCGTTCCAGCGGTGAAAGGCCGCGGGCGCAATCAGCGTGAACAGGGCGAAGAACAGGAAAACCGCGGCCGTCTTCAGGTCGAGGAAGGCGAGCACGGCAAACAGGATCACCGGCGTGAGCGCGGCGACGATCAGTTGCGGCAGATATTGGCCGAAGAACGTATCCAGGCTCTCGACGCCCTCGACCAGCGCCAGCAGCACGTTGCCGGTGCGCTGCTGATCGAAATAGCCGGGACCGAGCGCCAGCACCTTCTCGTAGAGCTGCCGGCGCAGCCGCACCTTGAGCACACCCGCCGTCCGATTCGCGATCTCTTCGCGCCAGAGCTGCATGGCCGCACGTAGCACGATCAGCGCGGCGATCAGCATGAAGGCGCCGGCCAGACCGGCGAGCGAGCGGCCCTTGAACACCTGGGCGATCGTGTCGCCGGTGAGGGCCAGCCGCCAGATCGCGACGGGCACCGCGACGATGCCGATCAGCGCGGCGAGCGCGATGCGCCCGCGCATGCCGGCGCTCATCGCGAACAGGCGACGGTCAAAGTACATGACGGCATTCCCCGCTTGCGCTGTGCGTCCAGTATGCAGCCGCACGGCCGCTGTCGGCGCTGCCCGCGCAGGCGCAGTGGCGATCGAAGCTCGACACGGCTACTCTAACTGCGACGAGTTGCAGTTGCAATCCAGATGCAGACGACGGCGAGATGCTCGCCGGCGTGGCCGCGCCGCCGGGAGCCGGTTGTGTTCGCACAAGCAATGCGCTGCCGGCAAGTGCTCTCTGTGAAGCCGTTCCTTGATCGGCCGAAGTACCATTCGTACTGTTAAAGTCTGGCGAGAATCGGGCAATTAGCGGTTGCTGCAAGCGCCGCGGGGAGGGGATGTGAGCGACCCGCCGGCGCCGGACAGCGCCCTGCGCAGCGATCCCGGCCGCGTCCGCACGAACAACGAGGACGCGGTGGGCGGGTTCGAGCCGGCCGATCGCGCCCTGCGCGCCGAGCGCGGCTGCCTCTACGTCGTCGCGGACGGCATGGGAGGGCATGCCGCGGGCGAGGTCGCCTCCAATTACGCGGTCGCCTCGATCCTGCGCGACTATTTCACGCTCCCCTGGCAGGGTCCGGAGCCGACGCTGTGCACGGCGATCGCCGCGGCGAACGCCGCCATCCACGCCGAGGGTTCCACGCCCGGCGAGCACCAGGGCATGGGCAGCACGGTCGTCGCGGCGGCGCTCCTGCCCGGCCGCGCGATCGTCGCCAACGTTGGTGACAGCCGCGCCTATCTGCTGCACGACGGCCAGTTGCGGCAGGTCAGCATGGACCATAGCTGGATCGCCGAGCGGGTTGCGGTTGGCCTGCTCACGCCCGAAGAGGCGGCCGCCCATCCGGGCCGGAACGTGCTTACGCGCAACCTTGGCTTCACGCCGCAGACCGAGCCGAGCGTGGCCGAAGTCCCGCTGCAAGCCGGCGACCGCCTCCTGCTCTGCAGCGACGGTCTCAGCGGCCCCGTGGCCGAGGAGCAGATGGCCGGCTTGCTTGGCGCAGGCAGCGCGGAGCAGGCGGCGATAGCGCTGGTCGCCGCGGCGAACGAGGCCGGCGGGCCGGACAATATCGGCCTGATCGTAGTGGCTCCGTCCGCGAAGCGCGTGCGCCCGCCCGCGGGCACGCTGGCGGCGCTACATCCGCCGTCGTGGGAGCCAGAGCCGGCGGCAGTGCAGGCGGTTCCGCGACCCCTCGCCGCCGGGTCGCGCCGCCGGTGGCCGCAGCTCGTGCTCGGGGCGGTGGCCGCCGTTGTCGCCGTCGCCGTACTGACGGCCGGTGCTGTTGCCGTTGCCGGGCGGGGCAGCAGCAGCCGCAAGACCGCCGCCGTCTTGGCAACCGCGCGCGGCGCCGCATCGCCGCCACCAGCGACCGCTGCGCCCGCGAGCCCCACGCCCGCGTCGACGAGCTCGCCCGCCGCGACGAGCGCGCCGACGCCAGCCCCGACCGCGGCGCCGTTGCTTGCCGTGGCCGCACAGACCGTCTCGCCGGCGCCGTCGGCCACGGCGCCGCCGGCTGCCGGGCCCGCCAGCCCGGGCGATGCGCCGCTTCCCGCCGCGCCCAGCCGCAGCCCCACCCCCGCCAGTGTCGCGGTGGCCGGCAACGCTGGTGGCCGCGGCAGCCCGGTGGCGGCGCCGGCATTGCGCCCGGCCGCACCGAGCGGGGGTGGCGCGAGCAGCGGGGCGACGGGTGGTGGTCTCAGCGGCGGCCGCGCCGGAGCGGGCACGGCGGGCGGGGTGCCGAGCGCCATGCCTCCGGTCGTGTTCCAAATCCGCACCGGCGACACGCTGGACGGCCTCTGGCAGAGCTGTTACACGCACGAGATCAGCAGCTTCGACACGTTCACGACGATCGTCGCCGCGCTCAACCCGCCCGGCTTTGACCCGCTCAACCCGCGCGGCTTCGATCCGCTCAACCCGAAGGCCGGCGATCTCCTGCGGCTGCCCGGCGGCTGGGACGGCGCGGACTGCCCGCTGGGCGCCGGACGACCGTTCTAAGCACATAACCATTCGAAGGGCATGGTTCTGAGTCCCGTTCACGCGTGGGACGCTGTGCCGAGCTCATGGCTGCATGCTTAGCAGCGCGACGCCGGCGCCCCGGCACGTTCGCGAACGAGGGTTCGCGCACCGGTTGCCCCGCACGGCACCGCCGCGAATCTTCGGCGCGGCGCCTTCCCTCCAGCTGCAAAGCCGACGAGCTGCACGCGCACAGCACGCCGGCTCAGCGAGACGGAGGCGGCCAGATCGTACGGGCGGGTGGCCACTGACCGCGGGAGGCGTAGGCGGCGTGCAGGGCGCGCTCGATGCGGAACTCGAAGAGCGAGTCCTCGGCGCCGGGCTGCACTCCGGTGCTGGTGAGCGCGGCGAACACGGCTTCGCGCAGCGCCGCGTCGTCAAGACGGCGGGCGCGGCCGGCCAGGAAGAACTCGTCGTCGCTCTGATCGCCCTGGTGGGCGTGCAGCGCGTAGCGGCCGTCGCGCACAAGATCGCCCCGCTTGGGTGAGGCGCCGATCAGGGCGTAAAGGCCGCCGTCAACGATCGTGGGGCAGATGGGATGCAGGCGCGGGGCGCCGTCGCGGCGCACGGTCGCCAGAAAGGCGAGGCCGGGACCGTGCTGGTAGAGCAGCCGGCGTCCGTGCTCGGCCAGCTCGGGCGCCTGCGCCGCGAACTCGGCCCAGGTGAGCGGCACAGTGGCGGCCACCGCTACCAGCCCTGGCGGCGGAAGCCGCACACCGGGCAGGCCACGCAGCCTTCGCCGTTCACCAGCGGGCCGCCGCAGTCCGGGCAGCGGTTGCCCGTGCTGGCCATCAACCGGCGCAACGAGGGCGCCACCGCCCGCACCGTGTAGGGCAGCGACTCGAGCGCCGGCCGCCGGTCATCGCGCAGCGGCGGCGGCGCAAACAGGGAGAACTGGTAGCCCGCGTAGCCCGCAGCGGGTTCGCGCCGGACCGCAAACGGCGCCGCGGCGCCCCTCGCCTGGCGGTAGCTGGACGTGCGCATCATGGCGCGGCCTCCTGCGCGGGCGGCATCAGAACGTTCGTTCTTGATATATCAGAACGCTCGTTCGGATGTCAACACCCTGGGCCGCGCGGGCTTGGTCAGGCACCGTCGTGCGGGTTCGCCGGCCGCGTCAGCTATCGCCGCCGGCCGGCGGCGCGGGCAATACCTGCTGGCAGAGCTGGGTGGTGAGGCCGTGCACCTGCGTCGTGATCATGTGCACCTGCTGGGTGAGGCCGAGCAACTGGTTGGAGATGTCGATCAGCTCCTGGTTCTGCTTGCCCTCGTCCTGCACCAGCTTCCACTCGTTGTCCGCCAGGATCTGTCGCCGCTCGTCGGCGCGGTTCTGACTGATCATCACGAAGGTGCTGAGGAAGATCGCTTCCAGCGAGACGATCATCGTCAGCAGGCCGAAGGGGAACTTGTCGCCGAAGGGCTTGGTGACGACCCAGATGATGAACCAGACCGCGTGCAGGTAGACGAAGATCATCGAGCCGGCGAAGGCGGTGATCACGTCGGCGATGCGGTTCTGGATGCTGTTGGCGCGCTCCTCCGCGTGTTGCACCAGCGCCGGGTGCATGGCCGTCTGTTGCGCTCTGCGCAGGCTCATTCCGCACTCCCTTCGTTGCCTTAGCCTCAACGCTTGTTCGCGGCGCGCGGCGAAGTGGGGCGCGCCTCTCTCCCATCGTCGGCACGATGTTGCATCGATGATATGTCGGGAGACGTGGCAAGCCCCGTGCCGTTAGGTCGAATGCGCGCCGCGGCCCCGCATCCGTGGATGCGGGGCCGCGCCTCTATGACCTATCCCCTGTTTCCTGTTCCCTACTTCGTCATCGGGATGATCGAGCGGGCGACTTCGCCGTTCTTCAGCGCGGCGAAGGCCTCGTTCACCTGGCCCAGCTCCCAGCGCTTGGTCACCAGCTCGTCCAGCTTGAGCTTGCCCTGCTTGTGGAAGTTGAGCAGGCGCGGCATGTCTACGCGCTGGCGCGTGCTGCCGTAGAAGCAGCCGATCAACTTCTTCTCGGAGAGCAGCGCCGGGCCGGGCACGCTGATCTCCGAGCCCCAGGGCATCATGCCGACGATCACGGCGGTGCCGCCGCGGCGCACCATGTCGAAGCACTGCCGCGCCGCCGTGGTGTTGCCGATCGCCTCGAAGGCGAAGTCCACGTTGTCCTTCGTCAGCTCTTTGACGGCGGCAACGGCGTCCGTCTCCTTGCCGTTGACCGTGTCCGTGGCGCCGAACTGTTTCGCCATCTGCAGCTTGTTGTCCAGCAAGTCCACGGCGATGATGCGGCCGGCGTTGGCCAGCACGGCGCCCTGGATCACGTTCAGCCCGACGCCGCCGCAGCCCACGACGACGACGGTCTCGCCCTCTTTGACCTTAGCCGTGTTCAGCACCGCGCCCACCCCGGTCATCACGCCGCAGCCGACCAGCGCGGCCGTGTCCAGCGAGGTGTCCGGGTCGTCGATGCGCACGAGGCCGCCCTCGGGCACGACCATCATCTCCCCGAACGAGCCCATACTGGCAAACTGCGTCACCGGCCGGCCGTCCCAGGTGATGCGTGGCCCGGCCTCTGGCGACGGGTCACGGCCCGACGGCTCCTGGCAGAGGTGGGGATTGCCGGTGGTGCACATCTGGCAGCGGCCGCAGAAGGGGCTGAAGGAGAGGATCACCTTGTCGCCCGGCTTCACGTAGGTCACGCCGTCGCCGATCTTCTCGACCACGCCGGAAGCTTCATGGCCGAGCACGACGGGGAAGCGGATCGGCCAGAGGCCGTCCACGAAGTGCAGGTCGGAATGGCAGACGCCGGTGGTGGCCGTGCGCACCAGCACTTCGCCGTGTGCGGGGTCGCGCACGTCCAGCGTCTCGACGGTCAGTGGCTCCTTCGCCTCGTGCAGAACGGCGGCTTTCATTGCACATCTCCGATGGTCATAGGGGGCACGCCCCCTTTCACCCCCAGCAGTGAGACGGCCTGCGGCCGTGGTGATTTCACCGCGGGGCTTCCCGCACGTTGATGGACATCTCCGAACGCGATGGGGGCAAGCGTTGATCTACGGTGGGCGCTTGCCCGCCCATGCTAAGCACCCCAGCAGTGAGGTCCGCTGCGCGGACGGTGATTTCACCGCGGGGCTTCCCGCGCTTCAGCGGCAACTCCGTTGGTCTCAGGGGCGAGCCCCTTTCAGGCCGTAACGACACCGGGTGCGGCCGCGGCGTTAGCGCTGTTGCATGGCCGGTGTGCCGGCCCACGTCACTGCCCGCTTGCCCGGCGATAATACGGCAGCGGCGAAGCGCGGAGCAAACGGCGGGCGAAGGCAACCTCATGCTGCGCCGGACGACGCTTCGAGGCGGCGCAGCAGTGGTGCGATCGTCAGTCCCTGCGCCAGCAGCGTAAACAGCACTACACCGGCGGTGAGGCGCAGCAGCAGGTCGTGCTGCGGCAGGTCCAGCGGCAGGCTCAGCGCCAGGGCGATCGCCAGTGCCCCGCGCAGGCCGCTCCAGAAGACCAGCGCCCCGTGCCGCCAGAGGAACGGACGCCCGCACCAGCGCAACAGCACGCCGCTGCCGTAGACCACGAGCAGCCGGGCCAGCAGCGTCGCCGCTACCGCCCAGGCGAGGTCGCCGGTCACGCCGCGCAGATTGGTCGGACCGACTTTGAGGCCGATTAGCAGGAACAGCAGCGAGTTGGCCAGGAAGGCCGCGAACTCCCAGACCTCGTGCAGCAACTCCCGCGCGGCGGGCTGCAGCCGTTCGGCGCCGTCGGCGGCGAAGACGAGCCCCGCCGTCACGGTGGCGATCACGCCGGAAACCTGCAGACGCTCGGCCAGCAGAAAGGCGCCGTAGGCCACCAGCGCCGAGACGGCGAGCTGCGCCAGGTGGTCCTCCAGCAGCGCGGCGCAGCGCGCCCCAAGCCAACCCATTACCGCACCGACCAGCAGCCCGCCGGCCAGCACGCCGACGAACTGTAGCCCGACGTTGAGCGGCCGGAAGACGCCGCCCCGCGCCGCCGGCAGCAACAGCGTGAACAGCACCAGCGCCGTGCCGTCGTTGAGCACGCTCTCGCCCTCGACCACCAGCGCCAGCTTCTCGGAGATCTTCAGCCGCTTGAAGGTGGCGAGCACCGCCACCGGGTCGGTCGCGGAGACCATGGCGCCGAACAGCGCTGCCAGGGCGAGGTTCAGGCCCGTGAGCCGCCAGAGCAGCAGGCCGATGATCAGGGTGGAGACGATCACGCCCGGCACGGCGAGCACGGCGATCGGCGTCAGCGCGTCGCGCAGCAGGCGCAGATCGACGAGCAGCGCCGCCTCGAACAGCAACAGTGGCAGAAAGACGTGCAGGATCAGGTCGCGGTCCAGCGCGAAGCCGGGCTTCACGTCCGCCACGCCCAGCGCCAGCCCCAGCACGACGAGCACGACCGTGTAGGGCACGCGCACGTATTGGACCAGCAGGGCGCTGGCCATCGCGAGGCCAAGCAGCAGCAGCACGCCGTCCATGCACCGATCGTGGCAAACCACAGCAACGGGCTCAAGCGCCGCCACGACCATCTATCGGAACACGAGCCGAATGCACTACGCTGTTGCGCAACGCATTCGACACTCTTATTGCATGCCGGCGTCCGCCCTGGCCGCGAGGCAGCGTGCGTGTGCGCCGTCGAGCGCGGAAACCGGTAAGCGGTACTCGAGATGAAGCAGGCATCGACCACAGGGCGAGCGCTGCTGCCGGCGCTGCTGGTGGCGCTGCTGGTGGCGCTTGCGACCGGCGCCCGGCGCGCCGAGGCGCAGGCCGGCGTCAACGGCTGGCTCGACGTGGCCGTCTTTCAGCAGCAGGCGGACGGCAGCACGCCGCCGCTCGCCGGCGCGACGGTCTCGCTGGAGAGCCTGCTGGGTCTGCAGGTCACACAGGGGCAAACCGGCGCCGACGGCCGCGCCCACCTGGAAGCGCCGCAGGGGCTCTACGCGCTGGTGGTGCAGAGCGAGACGCTGAATGGCATCGCCAGCCTGGCCTGCGGCGACGCGGACTGGAACGAGGCGCCCGACACGCAGCAGATCGGGGAGCGCGTCGCGCTGTTCGAGCCGAAGCTGCCGTTGCTCGCCGGTCAGGGCGCCTGCCGCGAGTATCTGTTCGCGCCGCCGCCGCCCCCGCCGCCGCCCCCGCCGCGCCGGCCGGTGCATCTCACCTTCGACGACGGCTACATCGACCTCTGCCAGACGGTGGACATGGTGATCGGCCTCGGCATTCACGCCACCTTCTTCTTGACCGGGCAGGCGATCCTCGCGAACCCGGCGTGCGTGCAGCGGTTGGTGGCCGCGGGCAACCAGCTCGGCAACCACACCTTCGCGCACGAAAACCTGACTCGCCTGAGTTACGGCGGCATCATCAGCACCCTGCAGCGCACGGAGGACGCGGCGCAGGCCGTGGCCGGCGTCTCTACCAGGCCGTACTGCCGCCCGCCCTACGGTGCGATCAACGCCACCGTGCGCCAGGCCGCCGCCGATTTCGGCTGCCGCATGGTGATGTGGGATCGCGACACGCTGGACTGGTCGGGCCGCGCTCCCGCACTCGTGGCCAACACGGCGCTCTCGGTGAACTGCACGGGCGAGATCGTGCTGATGCACACGCAGGCCTTCCCGCGGGACCAGTTCGCCGTGCCGCAGGTCGTGCAGACGCTGGAAGCCCGCGGCTGTGTGCTCACCAACCTCGGCGAGCCGTAGGCCGGACTGCCGCACGGCGCGCATCCGGATCGGCGATGGTTCAGACCGCTCCGCGGCGTGGGTACGCCCGGCGCCTGCCGGCGCGCGATCACGCCGTATACTGCCGGCGTGGCGAGGTAGGCGATTCGCTGCGCCGATTCATGATAGCCGTCGGAGAACACTGCAATGTCGAACATCCGCGCCCTGGCCGAGGTCGTGCTGCTGGTGCAGGATCTGGAGCGGTCGCTCGCCTTCTACCGCGACATCCTCGGGCTGAGCGTAATCTCGCCCGCGGGCGCGCCGGCGACGTTCCTGCGCGTAGGAGCAGAGGGTGCGGGCGTGCCCCAGCAGATCGTGCTCGTGCCGCGGCCTGCCCGGGCTGGCCCCGCCGCCGGCAAGGCCGGGCAATCGTTGCATCACATCGGCCTCGAAGTGGCGGCCAGCGACTTCGCCGCCGAGCGCGAGCGCCTGGCCGGCCTCGGCTTTGCGCCGCGCGGCGGCCAGCACCCCTTCCTGCCCGTTGAAGCGTTCTATGTCGACGACCCGGATGGCAACGAAGTGGAGATCGTCTGCCGCGTGGAGCGGGTGTAGCGGATAGCGTCCAGCGCTCCTGCACGCGTGCTCGACCCGGCACGGGACCGCCGGGCCCCTCTTGCGAAACCCTAATCCCCAGACTCTCCCCCCTCACCCAGCGGCAAACGCAGGGTGAAGGTGCTGCCTTCGCCGGGGAGGGAGTCGAGGTCGATGGCGCCGCCGTGGGCACGGGCGATCTCCGCGGCGATGTAGAGGCCGAGGCCGAGGCCGGCGACGCCGCGGTCGACGTTGCTGGCACGCTGAAACGGCTGGAAGATGCGCTCCTGGTCTGCCGGCGGCACGCCGATGCCGCGGTCCTGCACGGCGATCGCCACCGCCTCCGGCTCCTTCCACACCCGCACGCGGATCGGGCTGCCCGGCGGCGAGTACTTGCGCGCATTCTGCAACAGATTGACCAGCACCTGCTCCAGCCGGTCCGGATCGGCGCGAACCTCCGGCGCGCCGCCGGCGCCGCCGAAGTCGATCGGGTGCGGCGGCTCGGCGGCGCGCTCGGTCTCCACCACGCGCCGCACCAGCGGATCGAGCGCCAGCGGCACGGGCACGATGCCGAAGCGGCCACTGGCCAGGCGCGAGACGTCCAGCAGCTCGCCCACCAGCCGCGCCAGCCGGTTCACCTGCTGCTCGGCGATCGTCAACGAGGCGGCGATCTCTTCGGGCTGGGCGCCGCGCTGCAGCCGGCGCTGGCCAAGCTGAATCTGGCCCTTGAGCGAGGTCAACGGCGTGCGCAGTTCGTGCGAGGCGATCGAGAGGAACTGGTCGCGCACGGCGACGGCATCGCGCAACTGCCGCTCGGCGCGCTCGCGCTCCGTCACGTCGTGGTACACGAGCACCACGCCGTCGAAGCGGCCCGCCGCGTCGTGCAGCGCCGCCCCGCTGGCGGAGACGACCACCCGCTGCCCGGTGGGCCGCACCACGACGAATTCCATGCCGTGCAGCGGCCCGCCGGTTCGTCGCACGAGCGCGAACGGATGCGCCCGCGTCGGCAGCGGCGCACCGTCCGGCCGCAGCAGCCGGAAGGGCGGGACGGCCGACCCACCCTCCCACTGTTCGCGCGAAACGCCGAAGATCTCCTCCACGGCGGCGTTGAGCAGCAGCGAGCCCCCGCCGCGGTCGAAGATGTGGATGCCGACGGCGGCGTTCTCGACGATGCGCTGCAGGCGCTCTTCGCTGCGGCGCAGCGCTTCGGCCGCCTGCTTGCGCGCGGTGATGTCACGAGCCGAGCCCTGCAAGCCCACCAGCCGGTCGCCGTCGTACAGCAGCCGGCTCGATACTTCCAGGATCACGCTGCGGCCGTCTCTGGCCCGTACGCCCAGCTCGTACGTTGTGACCGGCTCGCCGTCGAGCTTGCGCGCCCGCATCTGCTGCATGCGCTGGCGGTACTCGGGCAGCACAATGTCGCTGATCGGCCGGCCGAGCAACTCCGCCGCAGTGTAGCCGGTCACACGCTCGTGTTCGCGATTGAGCTCGGTGACGTTGCCTTCCAGGTCAAGCGTGTAGAGGATGTCGTTGGAGTTCTCGAACAGCTCTCGGTAGTGCCGCTCGCGCCAGCGCTGGGCAGCCTCCGCCTGTTTCTCTGCGGTCAGGTCCTGGACGAAACAGATCACACGCCGCGGCCGGCCGCGTCCATCTCGCTCGATCTGGCCGCGATGGCTGATCCAGCGCTCCGCGCCGCCCGGCGGCTGAAACCGGACCTCCAGGGCGAAGTCATGGCCCTGCGCTGCGCCGGCGAGCGCTTCACGCAGGCGCTGGCGATCGTCTGCACACACCAGCGCGAGGTATGAATCGAGATCGTCGAAGCACGCCCGCGACGGGCCGAGCAGCGTCTCCGCGGCCGGCGACCAGCGCACGGCCCCGCCGCGCAGATCCCACTCCCAGATGCCGATTCCCGCGGCTTCCAGTGCGGCATGCAGTGCGGAATCGTGCTGGGCAGCAGCGCGCGGCGTGCGCGCGCGCCGGGGCGGCGCGGCCATGCCAACCTCATTCCGCGCCATAGCAGGGAACGCGGAGTGCGGTCATTATAACTGCGGTGCGATCGCGCCGCTGCTGCCGGCCGGCTACCCGGCGGGCGGCCGCCCGTGCGGCATCGTCTCGCTCTCGTGGCTGGCGTGCAGCGCCGCCGCCTTGTTTGGCGCCGGCGTGCCGGGCAGGTGCATGAGGTTGGCGACGTTGTAGACGCCGGGCACGCGTCGTGCCCTCGCCACGATGCGCTCGATTTGCTCCGCCGAGTCGAGCTGGCCGCGCAACACGATCACGCCGTTCTCGGCGTTGACGTTGATGCGGCCCTTCGGCACCGACGGATCGCGGAACAGCTCGCTCTCGACGCGCTGGGTCAGCGTCACCGCGTCCGCCGGCTCCTCGCTGTGACCCGGCCGGGTGAAGCGCCCCCACTGCCCCGTCAGTGTCCGCGTGCCGCGCCGGCCCAGGCGACGGGCGCGCCGGCGGCCGCGCCGCAGCAGGGCGCCGCCCCTGGAGATCAGCCGTGCGCGGCGCCGGTGACCCACGCCCGGCTCACACAGGTACACGATCAGGGCGCCGCCCAGGCCGGCCAGCACAAGCGGGCCGATGCCCGGAGCGCCGCGGCGGCGGCTCTCCCCCGCGTTCGCCTGCTCGTCCATCGCCCACCGCCTTTCTGCCGCCGGCCGTGCGGCCGGCCGATCGCCGCGCCGCTCAGTGCGAGGGCACGCGGTGCCCGTTCTTCCTGAAGAGCTGCCGCCAGCCGCGCTCTTCGATCTGCACGCCGAAGCGCCGCGCCGCCTCGCGGATGCGCCGCCAGGCCGCGTCGCGCTCCGTGTTGCTCACGCCTTCAACCTGATCGAAGCGTGCCACGGCGTTGCGCACGTGCGCCGCGTCGTTCAGCGGTTCCTTGCGCTCCTTCGGGAAGGCAAAGCGCTCACGCGGCATCCGCTCGCGCTGCCTCGTACTCAGCTCGGACATGATCGCCTCCCTGCGGGATGACCGCGGGATCGACTCCTGGCGGAACGGTCCCCCACCTACGATCATCCCGCGCGAACCACGCCGAGGCGATACTGCAAGCGAACGAGTTGCTCGCGCCCGTCTCCACGTCCCGGCTCGGCACGGCTCACGGGCCGGCGCGCCGCGGGGCCCCGGCTCAATTGTAGAACCGCCGGCAAGTGCCGGCCGAGGTTCGTTCGCGAGCATGCCTATACTGGAGCCATGAACGACGCACAAGCGCGGCCACCCAGGGCGCGCGGCGCCCATGCCGGCGCAGCGCGCGAGGGCGCCACGGGGCGCAGCCGCCGAGCGCGCGAGCTGGCCGCGCTGAACGCCGTGGCCGAGGTGCTCAACCGTTCCGGCAGCATCGCCGAGGCGCTGGAACGTACGCTGGCCGTGGTCGCCGGGGCGATCGGCATGCGCTCCGGCTGGGTCTGGCTGCGCGACGAGCGTGGCGAGTTCGTGCCCGCCGCGACCTATCATCTCCCGCCGTATCTGCAAGACCCGCAGCACATGACCGGCTGGCACTGCCTCTGCCTGCGCACCTTCGTCGCCGGCGACCTGCGCGGCGCCGCCAACGTCAACGTGCTCGAGTGCAGCCGCCTGGACGATGTAGTGGACGGCACGGACGGCATCCGCTTCCACGCCAGCATTCCCATCTACCTGGGCGGCCGGCGCATCGGCGTGATGAACGTGGCGATGCCCGAGTGGCGCGAGCTGGACGCCGAGGAGCTGCAGTTTCTCTATACCGTCGGCTACCAGGTCGGCCTCGCGGTCGAGCACGCGCGGCTGCTGGACGCGCAGACACGGCTGGCGCAGGTGGAGGAGCGCAACCGCCTGGCCCGTGAGATCCACGATACCGTAGCGCAGACGCTGGCGGGCCTGGCGCTGCGCCTGGAAGTGGCCGACGCCCTCTCCGAGCGCGACCCCGCACGCGGCCGCGAGGCGGTGCGCAACGCGATCGGCCTGACCAAGGGCGCCCTGGACGAGGTGCGCCGCTCCGTCACCGACCTGCGCGCCGCGCCGCTGGAGGGGCTGACGCTGGCCGAGGCGCTGCGCCGGCTGGTGGAGCAGACCGGCCGCGAGCAGCGCCTCGATGCCCGCTTCGAGCTGCGCGGGGCCGACCGGCCACTCTCGCCGCGGGTGGAGATGGGGGTCTTCCGCATCGCCCAGGAGGCGCTGACCAACACCGTCAAGCACGCCCACGCGCGCCGCGTCACGGTTGCGCTCGACCCCGGCGAAGGGCTGGCGCCGCACGAGCCGCTGCGGCTGGCGATCGAGGACGACGGCCGCGGCTTCAATCCCGCCGAGCCGCCGGAGGGTCACTTCGGCCTGCTCGGCATGCGCGAGCGGGCGCGGCTGCTGGGCGGCCGGCTGGAGATCGCCAGCGCACCCGGCGGCGGCACGCGCATCACGCTCGATCTGCCGGCGGAGGCGTAGCATGACTGCCGCCGGCGCGGGCCCCGATCCCCCGGAATATCCCCTGGCCCCCAATACCAGGGGAAGGGGCGATCTGGGTTCGGATGGTAGCGAGCAAACCGCCGGCAGTTGGGATGAACCGGGGGCGGTCGCGCCTGCCCCGATCCGCGTGCTGATCGCGGATGACCATCCGGTGGTGCGCGACGGCCTGGCGCTGATCCTGCAAACCGAGCCGGATTTCGACGTCGTGGGCCTTGCCGCTGACGGCGTGGAGGCGCTGCGCCTGGCCGAGGAGCTGCGGCCTGCCGTGCTGCTGCTCGACCTCGGCATGCCGCGGCTGGACGGCGTTGAGGTGATCCACCGCCTGCGCGAGACACGCCCGGGGATCGGCATCGTCGTCTTCACCGTGTTCGACACCGATGAACGTATCCTCGCAGCCCTGCAGGCGGGGGCGCGCGGCTATCTGCTGAAGGGCGCTCCGCGCGAAGAGGTATTCACGGCGCTGCGCACGGTGGCGGCAGGCGGCTCGCTGCTGCCGCCGCTGGTCGCGTCGCGGCTGCTGCGCCACGTGCGCGGCGAAGACGAGGCGCCGTTCGAGCCACTCTCGCCGCGGCAGCAGCAGGTGCTTGCCCTGCTGGCGCAGGGTTTGCAGAACAAGGAGATCGCCGTGGCGCTGGGCGTGGCGCAGCGCACGGCCAAGTTCCACGTGGAGACGGTGCTGCGCAAGCTCGGCGCCGGCAACCGCACTGAAGCCGTGGCGATCGCCACGCGGCGCCACCTCATCTGACGCTACTGCTGACGCTACGGACGCTACTCTTCCGGATACAGGTCTGATGCGCGGGAGCGCGGGCGGGCGCCGAGGTCTTCCAGCCAGCGCTCGTAGGTGCTGGTGTAGTCCTCGGGCTTGACCACGATCGGCATCGGCACGGCGTGGCCCAGGATCAGCGCCTGCTGCTTGGAATCGAGCCGCGCCAGCACCTCGCGCAGGCCGCTCTTGCCGGAGACGCCCGCCAGCACCGCGTCCACGTCCCGCTCGTTGTCCAGCAGGCAGCTCACGCGTGTGCCGAGTTGCGACATCACCTCGCCCTCGATCGCGCTTGGCCGCTGGTCGATGATCAGCAGCGTGACATTGTACTTGCGCATCTCGCGCGCGATCTGGCCGAAGATCGTCTGCCCGGCCACGCGCGGGTCGAGGAACTTGTGCGCCTCCTCGATCGTGATCATCAGCCGGATCGGCTTCTCGCCCTTCTCGCCCAGCGCCTTCTCCACCAGGTCGCGGTAGCGCTCGTGGATGCGCCGGGTAAGCACGTTGGCCACGAGCATGTAGCCGTCCAGGTCGTTGCCGAAGCGGCCGAACTCGATCACCACGCTCTTGCCGGAGAGCAGCGAGCCCAGGATGGCGTTGAGCGAGGCGGCCGGCGCCCGTTCTACGAGAAACGGCTTGTTGCGCAGCAGCTTGTTGAGGCCGCGCTGCAGGTTGCGCACCGTGGCGACGTGGATCGCGAGCTGGTTGAGCAACCCGGTGTCGGCGCTGTCCTCGTCCATGCTCAGGGCCAGCGCCTGCTTCAACCAGCCCTCGCGGAAGCGGGCCTGCAGGGCGTGGCAGGCGTCCACCGAGTTCTGCGTCAGGTTCAAGGTCTCGGCCAGCAGCGCGATGTCCTCGGCGTCGATCTCGTTGTGCCCGATTGTGATCGCCGAGTCGTACGGTACGCGGCGCCGGCGAGAGCTGTCCTCGTCCAGCGTGTACACCACCACGGAGGAGCCTGCGAGCTGCTTCAGCCCCTTCACCGTGCCGCCCGCGCCCTCGTACGTGCCCTCCCAGCCGTACTCGTTGTGCATGTCGAAGACGAGGTGCACCGCCTTCTTCTTCGCCTCGCGCTGCGCATTACTCTTTTGGATCACGTTGAGCAGCACCAGCCGCGTCAGAAACGTCTTGCCCGTGCCGCTCTTGCCGAAGATGCCGTTGCTGCGCTCGACGAAGCGCTCGTAGTCGAGCCGGACCTTCACGTCCATGTCGAGCGGCGTACCGATCACGAAGTGCTCGGCGTCTTCGGCGCCGAAGATGCGTTCGACCTCGCCCTGCGTCGCCTCGCGCACACGGGAGAAGTGGCCCGGCACGGTCTTGACCGGCTCCGGCGCGTTGTTCTCGACGGCGGAGACGCGCAGCATCGGCGTGATGTGCAGCACGGCAAAGGCGGCGGTGCCGCGGTAAACCTCGCGCAGGAAGTCATCGTCCTCGCCGGGCGGCGTCTCGGTCAGCGCCGAGAGCGTGGTGCGCAGTTCGACGTCCGTGATCATGCCGAAGAAGAGCTGGTCCTGCGCCTCCACCGTGACATACCGGCCGGCAGCCATCTCCTCCACGTCGACCTCGGCGTCGAGCCGCACCTCGAGTCCGGCGGTGAGCGAGCCGCCGACCACGGAGCCGAGCGGCGAGAAGATCGTCGGCCGGTCCAGCGCCACGAGCGAAAGTGCGGGGCGGCCGTCGCTGCCGTGCCCGTTCATGGCTGCATCCTCCGCAAAATGGCCTGCAGGCGGGTGGCGTCGTCGGCGAGCAGCGGCGTCAGCGCCTTGCCCGCGCGCACGAGAAAGCCGCGGCGGTCGGGCTGCGCTGCGGCCGCCAGGCGCAGCGCGGCGGCGATCACATCGTCGGCGAAGAGACCGGCGGCCAGCAGCAGGCGCAGGAAGTCGAACGAGCGCATGAACTCGCTGCACTCGTCTTCGCTGCAGCCGCGCACGCGGGCGAGGATCGGCGGCGGCGCCGCCGGCAGGTACTGGCGCATCAGGCCGTCGCGCGCGTGGCCGACCACCACCGTCTCGAACGTCGTGGCCAGCAGCGCGGGCACGTGCGGATTTTCGTCCAGCACGCGCCGCAGGTCGTGCTCCGGCTCGCCGCGGGCGGTGATGCGGCGTGAGGGGTCGATGCCTTCAGTCAGCACACCGGCGACGATGCCGAAGACCGGCTCGTCGATATCCTCGACGGCCACGAGCAGCCCCAGCGGCGGCGCCGCGTCGCGCGCGAAGCACTCGGCCCAGAAGCGGTCGATCGAGGCACGGATCACGCGGCCGTAGCGGGCGCTTGGGGCGAAGGCGGTCATCGGCGTTCCCTGCGAGCGCTATTCTTTCGGCCGCTTGAAGAAGAGCAGGCCGTTCCACGGCGCTCCGACCATCTCCCAGCCCTGCTCGCCCAGGTCGGCGATGGCTGCGAGCACCGCGTCGGTCTCGGCCGTGTTGCGGTCGCGGTCGCTGAAGTCGGAGATCAGCTCCGGTCCGTCCTTCGTCAGCCAGACGCAGCGCGGCGAGACTGTGCCGAAGGCGCCCGCCGTGTCGCCCGTGATGCCCGTGAGCAGCACGTACTCCCAGGCGATCGGCTCGCCGCCGTCTTCGTCGTCGTAGTCGTCATCGCGCTCGTCCGGCTCCGGCTCCTGCCGGTGCGGTTGCACGGCCCAGCCGGACTGCCGCTCGCGCTCGGGATTCACGTCACGCTTCATCTCGCTCGCCGCCTATCGCAGTGCTGCCGGGGCGCCCAATCCTGGTTGGGCGCCCCGCTGGTCCGACGCGGCCGCGCCGTGCCTGCCCTCGTCATATCCCACGCACCCGCTTGCTCAGCGCCTTGGACGAAGTCAGCCAGGGGATGCCGTGCAGCTCGCACTCGCGCGCGATCAGGGCGGAGAAGGCCATGCGGTCCGTTGTCGAGATCACGGCTTGCTCGTGGGCCTCCTGTAGGGCCACCGGGTAGTTCGCGCCGCTTTGCGCCTGCCGCACCAGCAGCGCGTGCAGCAGCTCCAGCCGCGAATGCTCTTCCGCCATCCACAACGGCAGTTCGACACGCGCGATCTCGTCGCCGGCGCGCAGGTAAAAGAAGGCGATGCGGTGGCCTTCCTGCTCGTACCAGCGCTCCGCCGTCTGGTCGCCGGTCGAGCGATGCGGCAGGAAGACGGCGCTGCGCTGCCAGGGCTGCAGCAGGCGCAGCATCAGCGCCGCGTCGTCCGGCAGGCCGGCCGCGTCGCAGGGCCGCTCGCCCGTCTCGCGGCCGGGACAGGCGCGGCACTGCACCGCCGGGCGCATCGGGCATTCCAGCAGGCGCAGGCTGTTGACCACGTTGCTTGCGCCGCTGCGGCTGACGTAGCCGCTGAACACGGCGCGGCCGTCCTGCACCAGCCGTTCCAGCCGCCTGAGCGCCTGCAAGGTGCCGCGCTCGCCGTGCTTCAGGTCTTCCGCGATCAGGGGCGGCACGTAGCGCTTCTCCAGGTTCCACAGCGCCAGGTTGCCATCGAGCAGCGCCAGCAGCGGCCGGTCGCTGGGGCAAACGGTCTCGGCCAGTTCGGCCAGCAGCGCCAGCTCGCGCACGCCGCGCACCACGTCCAGCACCGCGCCGCGGATCGCGGCCTCGCGGCTCGGGTCGCTGGCGTCGCGCAGGAACAGCTCGTCGCCCGTCGGCTGCAGCTCGGCGCGGGTGTTGAAATCGGCGAAGGGGCTGCCGCCGTACTGCAGCGACATCCAGCCGAAGTTGAGCACGTAGCACTCGACGGGCAGGTTGCGATCGACGTCGATGCTGGAGCCGTCCACAGCCAGCACGGCGTAGTCCGCGGGCGCGGCGGGCGGCGCGATCGCCGCGTCGAGGCGCTCTGTGTGCGGCAGCGCCAGCGACCACGAGGTCTCCGCCCGCTCGACGCGCTCGGCGAAGGCGGCCGGCGCCTCGGCGGCCGCGCGCAGCAGCGCTAGCGCCCGCTCCATGCGCGCCGCGTTCTGCGCCTGTTCGAGCCGCGCGCGTTCGACCAGTTCCGGCAGGCTGGCGGCGACTTTGACCAGGTCCAGCGTCAATGCACGGCCCCTTCCGGGCTGCGCAGCACGCGCTCGTCGCCCAGGCGCCGCGTGACACGCTTGTCGTCCAGGTGTTCGAGCAGCGCCTGCGCGTAGCGGCGGCTGGTGCCGAACAGGTCGCGCACCTGCGCCAGGGTGATCGCCGGATGCCGCTTCAGGTGGGCGACGATGCCATCCACCATCAGCCGGTAGGCCGCGGCGTCGAAGACGATGCCTTCGGCCACCGGCACAACGGCGCCGCTCTCCGCCAGATAGGCGATCAACTCGCGCTCGGGCAGGTGGTCCGGCGCCGGCGCGTACGGATGCGCCCGCAGCGCCGCGAGGAAGCGATCGGACTCCGCCTTCTGTGCCGCGTTGAGCGCGACGGCGTGCTCGGGCGGGGCGACCGTGGCGCCGCGCTCGGCCAGGTCGCCGCGGGCGAGCCAGTGCTCCAGCAGGCCGTTGAACAGGCGCGGATTGAGGCCGAGCCGGCTCTTCAGTTCCTCGCGCGGCATACCCGCGCGCAGGCTGTGCTCTTTGAGGAAGGCGGCCACCGCGGCCAGCGCCCGCTCCGTCAGCCGTTGATAGCCCGCCAGCGTGTACAGCGCCGCGTTCGGGCCGGGCGTTTCATCGCCGTCGCCGCCGATGCGTACGGCGCGGCCCGCTTCAAGCAGCTTCGCCAGCGCCGCACGCACGCCCGCAGCGCCAAGGCTCGTCTCGCGCACCAACAGGTCCAGCGCCGCCGGCTCGTGGCGCGCCAGCACCTCATAGAGGCTCTCTTCGGGCGAGCCACGTTCTAAAGAGGCGAGCGAGGCCAATGTCGCCTCGTGCCGGCGGCGATGCCGGCGGGCGTGCACGTCCACGACCGTGCCGCCGCCCAGCGTCTCGTTGGGAGAGCGCAGCACGAAGCCGTCCCCGCGCGCCACGGCCACCGGCTCGAACAGCCGTACCTGCGCCCAGCCTTCGCCGCCGGGAGGCAGCTCGTCGGCGTCGAGCAGGCGCACGCGCGCCGGCGCCTCGGCCGAGCCGCTGTGGAACGTCGTCTGCGCGTTGTGTCGCAGCGGGTGGGTGGCGTCGGCGGTCATGCGCAGGCGCACGTCCACGGCCGTGGTGGGCATGAGCCAGCCGGGCGTGGTCAGCACCAGGCCGCGGTGCAGCTCATCGGTGCCGACGTTGCCGAGGTTGACGGCCGTGCGGCTGCCGGGTTCCGATCGCTCCACCTTGTGCTTGTGCGACTGCAGGCCGCGCACGCGCGAGCGCAGGCCGCCCGGCTCGACCACGACCTCTTGCCCGGCGCGCAGCATGCCGTCGATCAGTGTGCCGGTGACGACCGTGCCGAAGCCGGCGACGCTGAACACCCGATCGATCGCCAGGCGCGGCCGGCCGATGTCGCGCTTCGGCTCCGTCCTCGCCAGCGCGGCTTCCAGCGCCGCCAGCAGCTCCGGCAGCCCCTCGCGCGTGACCGCGGAGCAGGCCACGAGCGGCGCGCCGGCCAGGCTCGTGCCCGCCAGCGTGTCGGCGATGTCCGCCTGCACCAGCTCCAGCCAGTCGGCCTCGACCAGGTCGGCCTTGGTCACGGCGACAACGCCCGTTTTCACCTGAAGCAGATCGAGGATCGCCAGGTGCTCGCGTGTCTGCGGCATCACGCCCTCGTCCGCCGCCACGACGAGCAGGGCGATGTCGATGCCGCCGACGCCGGCCAGCATGTTCTTGATGAAGCGCTCGTGGCCCGGCACGTCGACGATGCTGACCTCTTCGCCGCCCGGCAGCTTCAGCCAGGCGAAGCCGAGGTCGATCGTCATGCCCCGCTCCTTCTCCTCGCGGAGCCGGTCGGGGTCGATGCCGGTGAGCGCCTGCACAAGCGTCGATTTGCCGTGATCGACGTGGCCGGCGGTACCGATGACATACATGGTGGCACGAGGATAGCACGCAATCCGCCGCACGGCCGGACCGAGGCGACGTAACGACGAGTGCCCCCGACCCCCTGCCCCTCTCCCTCTGGGGATTAAGCTTCGCCTTCCACGCGATATAAATGATCGGGAGGGAGGGGCGATCATCGGCAGCACGTTCCGCATGCGTGTCGGGCCGGCAGTCATCGTCAGGGCGCGCCGCGGCGTACCGCTCACTGCGTCTGGGATGACGGCCCGCATGGCAACTGCTGCCGCGTACGATGAGCGCATCACCGGTGGAAGGGACGCTGCCGTGAGCGATGATCGAGCTGATGAGACGCGCCCGGAGCGGCGCGCCCGCAAGCGCCGCGAGATGCAGACGCACGGCGCCAACCTTGCGCAAATCTACCGCAATGCGGTGCTGAAGCGAGCCGAAGCGTTGAAGAAGCGGCGCCGGCAACGCATCTGACGGCGTTGTTTGTACTTGACACCGGTGTTACTATGGCGCACGCGCTTGAGCAGATTCGCAACGAGGAAGCCCCCCATGGCGACACCGTTCGAGAACTACCTCGACCTGGTCGAGGCCGCCCGCGTGCTGGCCATCCACCCGCAGAGCCTGCGGCGCCTGATCAAGCAGGGCAAAGTCCCGGCGGTGCTCTTCGCCGGCAAATACCTGATCGAGCGCGACAAGATCGAGATGTTCAAGTCCAACTACGACCCGCGCCCCGGCCGCAAGCCGATCCGCCGCCTGCTCTAGCCGCGGCCACGGGCTGGGACCGCCATGCACCTCAGCGCAGCGCGCGGACCAGCAACACGATCAGCAGCGTCGCCAGGCCTGCCGTCAGGCCCAGGAAGACGCCCAGCAGCGAACCGACGCTCACCGCCCCGTGCATCGAGCCGCCGTACGGTCCGCGGCCCAGGGTTTGGCGGTAGCTGATCAGTCCGCCGACGACGACGATCGCCAGCAGGATCGCAACGACGATCACGCCCGCCATCAGCGCGGCGCCTTGATGGCGATGTCGCCGCCGTTCGGGTCGCGCACGTCGAGCGAGAGCTGGAAGGAGCTGCCGTCGGCGGGGTCGCGGTTCTGCACGTCGATGCGCAGCGGATAGCGGTTGCCGCCCGCGGTCCAGACGTCGAGCGACGTGGACGACTGCTGATTGTTGACGCCCTCGCGGCCCTGGCCGAAGAGCCCCGGCGTGCGCGCCAGCTCGCCGGGGGCGAAGCTGTAGTGCTGGGCCGGCACGCCGTTCAGCGTCTCGGCCACGGGCGCCTTGCCGGCGGTGCTGACCGTGCCGAGCGTCTGCTCGCAGAGCGTTTGCGGATCGAGGCCGGCGAGGGCCGCCACAAACGGCCCGGCGCTGCCGTTCGCCGTCTCCCAGGCGCCGCCGCCCACGCGTTGGTACTGCGTGCCGCCGATGCGGATCGTCTCCACGTCCTGGCTGGCGCCCTGCGGGAAGCTGACCTGCAGTTGCGTCGCCGCCGGGGCGCGGTGGGCGCCCTCAAACTGCACGTCCTGCAAGAGGTTGGCCAGGGAGCCGACCTGGTTGCGCGCCTGGCCCTGGCCGGCGTTGAACTTCAATTCTCCGCTGAAGCGGTAGGCGCGCAGCCCGCCGAGGCAGGGCAGGCTGCCGGCCGGCGCCGGCGTGCCGCCGGGCTCGTTGCGCGGCGCCTGCGGATTCACGGCGCACCCCGCGGCCATGGCCGCCACCGCCAGCCCTCCGCCGAGGAGCAGTCCGCCGAATCCCCGCCGCCTCATCTCTTCCCCGTTCCGCCGCTCGCCAGCGCCGCGATCGTAGCATCGGCGTTCGCGCTGCCGCCAGCGAACGCCGACGCGTCGGACCCTCCACCTCGCGCCGGCTCCCGCGGGCGCGGTAAAATGCGAAGACGGAGCATGCTCAACGCGCACGGCGGGAGTCTGGCCCGCCCGCGCCAGGCCGGAGCCATGTCAGTCGCGATCTCGCTCCTGGCAAGCCTGATCACCTTCGCCTTCGCTGGCGCCGTGCTCTGGCAGTACCGGCGGCGGCGAAGGCTGCATCGGCTCGTCTGGGCGGTCGCTCTGCTCTGTTACGGCGCCGCCACCAGCGCCCAGTTCGTGGCTGAGGGCTGGGGCTGGAGCACGCCGGCCTTCCGCATCTGGTATCTCTCCGGCGGCCTGCTCACCGCGGCCTACCTCGGCCAGGGCACGGCCTTCCTGCTGCTGCCGCGCCGCGCCGCCCGGATCATCTTCGCCGTCTTGTTGCTCGTGTCGGCCGTGGCCACGCTGCGCATCTTCACCGTGCCGCTGCACCTGGGCGAGATCCTGCCGCCGGCCGGCAAGGTTACACCACGCGCCACGAGCCTGCCGGCCGATCTGCGCGCCGACGCCGCGTTGCTCAACATCTACGGCACGCTCCTGCTGGTGGGCGGCGCGATCTGGAGCGCGATCCTCTATCTCGACGTGCGGCTGGACCGGCGCCGGCGCGCCGGCAACCGCGTGATCGCCAACCTCCTCATTGCCGGTGGCGCTATCGTCATCGCCAGCGCCGGCTCGCTCGAGGCCTTCGGGCACGGCGAGTTTCTCTACGCCGGCGAGATCCTCGGCATCTCCATCATCTTCGCCGGCTTCCTGCGCAGCGGCAGCCAACCGCGCGCCACCGCGCCGGAAGCGGGCGTGGTTCCGTCTGCAGGCTCGGCCGGTGAGTCGGCGGGACCGACGGCGGCTGCGCCCGCGGCACCGGCGCGTTCCCTGCACCGCATCAGCGATCGCACGGCCGCGGGCCGGCGCTGATCGCCGGGGCCGCGTTCAGGGCCGCTCCATCTCCCAGCCGGCCGGCTCCGGCCAGTTGTGCAGCAGTTGCCCGCCGTCCGCGACCAGCACGGCGCCGTTGACGAAGCGCGCCGCCGGCGAGCAGAGGAAGGCGCACAGCTCCGCCACTTCCTCCGGTGAGGCGTAGCGGTGCGCGGGCACCGAGGCGAGGTTTGCGGCTTCCGACGCCGCGTCGAAGCCCGCCTGCGCCAGTTCCTTCTCGCGCATCCCGGTCGTGTCCACGTTGCCCGGCGCCAGCGCGTTGACGGTGACGTTGTGGCGGCCCCAGTAGTTCGCCAGCGTGCGAGTCAGGTTGATGACGCCGGCTCGCGCCGCGCCGGAGTGGGCGAAGAAGTAGGCGCCGCGTTCCAGCGCGTACACGTGCACGACGTTGACGATCGCGCCGAACTCCTGCGCCACCAGGCGCGGCCCGACGCGGCTGCACATGTTCCAGGTGCCGTTGAGGTTCAGGTCGATCACCGAGCGCCAGCCGCGGTCCGAGATCTGCGAAGGCCGCGCCGGGAACTGGCCACCGGCGTTGTTGATCAGGAAGTCGACGCGGCCAAAGCGCTCGATCGCGCCTGCGACCAGCGCCTCGACCTGCGCCACGTCGCGGATGTCCGTCGCCAGCGCCTGGCAGAGCCCGCCCGCGGCTTCGATCTGCGCTCGCGTCTCGCCCAGCGTCTCGATGTGCCGGCCCGCCACGGCGACGCCGGCGCCCAGCGCCGCGAAGCGCCGCGCGATCACCCGGCCGATGCCGCTGCCGCCGCCGGTGACGATCGCCGCTCGCCCGGCGAAGAGATCCGGACGCAGAACCTCAGGCGCCGCGTCGCCCATCGTCCGCCCCGCCGTTCGTGCTGGCCGGCAGCGGCATGCGCGTCACCTCGACGCCGCCCGCGCTCAGCCGCACCAGGTTGATCGTCTTCGCGAGGTCGGGCGAGCCGGAGTAGTAGGCGGGCAGTGCGCCGGCGCCGATCTTCGTCGCCAGGTCCCAGTGGCCAAGGGCAAGGTAGTCGGCTTGCAGCGCGTCCAGCTCCTCCTGGTGAATCAGCCAGGAGCGGTGCAGGTCCTGCGGGCCGCTGACCCAGTGCCCGTGCGCGATCGCCACGCGCCAGCGCGCCGAGCCACGCGGCGCAGGCTCGCGCAGCGGCGCCATGTCCACGTGATCGGGGTGCGGCCTCCCCCAGACTTCGAGGTCAAGGCCGGCCAGCGGCAGCAGCTCGTCCACGGTGATGCCGAGCACCTCGACGTTGGGCAGCTCGCCCAGCCCGCCGCGGCGGTAGACGGAGCCGGCGGCAAGGCAGTCGTGGTTGCCGGGCAGAATAATCACCGGCAGCGCCGCATCCTGCAGGCGGCGGCCAACGGCGTCGATCAGCGGCAGCTTGACGCGGTTGTGGTCGAAGATGTCGCCCGCCAACAGCAGCGCGTCGGCCCCCGCCGCCAGCGCTGCCTCGAGCACGCCCTGCAGCCGCGCGAGGTCGTCCTCGTGCCGCGTCTCCGAAGCGAGGTGCAGATCGGAGCTGTGCGCCAGCACGACGGCGTCACCCGGGATGGCGCTGTTCGCGCCCGTGCCCTGATCAGCGGTCACACTGCACCTCGGGCGGCAGGCCGCCCCGCTGAGCATGGCACACGGCTACGGGTGCAGGCCAGCCGGCCGCGCTTTGCGGTTACTCCCAATCGGACGCCGTGGGCGAGCTGACGATGCTTGCGCCGGCGCCGATTAGGGCCAGCGCGCCGAGCACCAGCAGCAGCACGCCCGCGCCGCCGGAGAGCTTGTGGCCGAAGAGGAAGATCAGCGCGACCACGGCGCTGGCGCCGCCGGCGAGGGCGAGATACGAGTGCGTTTGCACGACCAGTTGCCGGCGACGGCGTTCGTTGCCGTGCGGGTAGTCGAGCTGGCCCCGGCGGTACTGGGCCACGCGCCAGCCGCCCCAGACGAGCGCCGCGAGGCAGGCGATGTAAATGATGACGGCCATGACGGATTCCCTCCTCCACCGAGCCAACACCCTGCGATCATCGTAAGCCCGCGGGCGTCGGCACGGAAAGATGGACGGCCGCGGAGCGGGGCCGGCGCGAGCGCGCTCAGTCTCGACCGTTTCGCCGATCGAACGCCAGCGGCAGGTGCTTGACGCCGTGCATGATAAAGCCGGGCACCTGCTCCAGCGGCGCGGCGTCCGCCCGGCGCAGGTTGGGCAGACGCCGGCCGATCTCGTCCAGCGCGATCGCGGCCTCGAGCCGCGCCAGCGGCGCACCGAGGCAGAAGTGGATGCCCTGGCCGAAGCTCAGGTGCCGGTTGGGCGAGCGGGCGATGTCAAACGTGTCCGGGTTGGGGAACTCGTCGGCGTCGCGGTTGGCGGAGGCCAGCCAGACGATCACCACCTGCCCGGCCTTCATCGCCTGGCGGCGCAGCTCCGTATCCTCGGTCGTCAGGCGCACGGTGGCCTGCACGGGCGGGCGGTAGCGCAGCACCTCTTCCACCGCCGAGGGCCAGAGCGTCGCGCCGGCGCGCAGCCGCGCAAGGGCCGCGGGCTGCTCCAGCAGCGTGCGCACGGCATTGCCGATCAGGTTGGTCGTCGTCTCGTTGCCGGCGACGAGCAAGAGGATGCAAAAGGTCAGGATTTCGTCGCGCGTCAGCTTCTGGCCTTCGATCTCCGCCGCGATCAGGGCGCTGATCAGGTCCTGCCGCGGCTCCCGCTCGCGCGCGTCGACCACGGCGCCGAAGTAGGCGCTCATCTCCGTGATCGTCTGTTCGGGCACTTCGCGCGCGCCCATCGCCTCGTCCTCGCCTTCGGCTCCAAGGCCGGTGCCGAGGCTCGCCGCGATCACATCCGACCAGCGCTTGAAGTCCGCGCGGTCCTCCGGCGGCACGCCCAGGATCTCGGCGATCACGATCACCGGCAGCGGATAGGCGAGGTCGTGAATCAGGTCGGTGCGGCCGCTCGGTTCCACGGCCGCCAGCAGCTCGTCCGTAATCGCGCGGATGCGTGGCGCCAGTTGCTGCACCATGCGCGGCGTGAAGGCGCGGTTGACCAGCTCGCGCAGCTGCGTGTGGCGCGGCGGGTCGAGGTTGAGGATGCTGGTGGTGGCGCGTTCGGCGGGCGGCAGGTTGCGCTGAAAGTCGCTGGAGAACCGCCGCGGGTCACGCAGGATCGCGCGGCAGTCTTCGTACAGGAACGCGTTCCACGCCTGCATCTCCGGCTGAAAGGAGAACGGCTCAAACTGCCGTGCCAGGGCGTAGAGCGGGTAGGGATTGTCCAAATTCTCGGGCGACATCAGGGGATTGGTTCCGGCAACCACGTCGCTGGCCTTTCCGGGCGCTGCGGCCACGCGCGGTCGCGTGGCTCACCTCCAGCGTATCCCATTTGCGGAAGGGCAACTGACCGCGGGAGCGTCGTCCTCGCCTGCGTGCGGCTACGGCACCGGCGCGATGCGGATCCGCGTCGCGCCGAAGGCCTGGACACCGCTCTCGTCGGTCAGGACGGCGACGATCGTGTAGACGCCGGCGGCCTGGTAGACGTGGGGTACGGTTTGGCGTGTGTCGCCCGTGTCGACGCTGCCGTCGCCGAAGTCGAAGTCATAGGTGTAGCGGCTGCCGACCAGCGGCGCCGTGGTGATCGCCTGAAGGCCGATAGTTTGGCCGGCCACGGCGATGGTTGGCGGTGCGACCGGATGCGCCCCGCTTCCCGGCGGGTCGAATCCGACAAGCTCGTCGCTCAGGAACGGCAGTCCCATGCCGGGGAAGCTGAAGTTCGGATCGTCCGGAGTGCGCGTCGTATAGCTGATCGGCACGGCGAAGGCGGACACCTGCGCCGCGTCCGCATCTCCTGCCTGCCAGCTGCCGACGGTGTGAGGCGTGGCGAGGCCGAGCCAGGAGCCGCGGGCCGCGAACGTGTCGCCGAACGGCTTCAACTCGCCGGTGAACAGGTAGGCGGCGCCGGCATCGTCATTTGCGCTGAAGCTCAGCGCAAACTGCCCGCCCGGCCCACCCGGACGCAGCGCGCCCTGCCCGGCGAAGGAGCGGCCGCCGGCGTCGACCGTCACGTTGACGGCCTCGCCGCCCGGCGCCACGTCCGGACCGACGGGCGTGATCGAGAGCACGCCATCGCCGAAGCGGTCACGATAGGCGAGTTGCGGCACGCTCCGAGGCGCCCGGGGCAGCGAGCGGATAGTTGCGTCGACCTGCAGGTAACCGCTCAGGTCGCAACTCAGCGCATTCGGCGCTTCCGGCGCCTCCGCGCAGAGACTCGATGGCGGCCACTGGTCGACGGGCAGGCCAGGCGCCTGCAGGCCGGCGGTGAGCGCCACGTCCGCGTCGGTCGCGGCCGTCAGCTTCGCGCCGTCCCAGGCGGCAGTCAGCGGCTGTTTGGCGTCGTTGGCCACGGAAAGCGCGGGCGACAGCCTTTCGGCCGCCCCGTCCGCCGCTGGATAGATCCAATGCACCGTGTCGCCAGGGGCCAGCGCGGACTCCTGTATCGCGGCGTCTTCCGGGACCGTGGTGACGGCTACCTCAAGGGCGCCTGACGGGAACATCGTCGCGAGCCGGGCGCGGCAGCGCACGACGTTGCCGCGCGCGTCGTCGGCGCCGCAGAAGCCGAGGCCGGGCACGCCGCCGGGAACGAACTCGGAGGGATACGAAGTCTGCAGCTGGACCAGCGCATCCTCAAAGGCGGTCACGGTGAAGTCGGGCGCCCCGAGCGAAACGAACACGCGGCCTGGCGATCCATTGATGACGTGCACGGTCACGGCCGAAAAGTGCGCTCGGATCGGCGGAGCACCCGGCGCCGGCGTTGGCAGGGGCGCGGGCGGCGGCGGCACGAAGGTCACGTCTTCGCCCGGCGCCAGCGTGCGGCCGCCCGGAATCGTGATCTGGTTCTCCGGCGTGAGCGACGGTTGCGGCTGGCCGGCCGCCCGTGGCGGGCCGCTCCCGCCGGCAAGCGCGAGCGCCACGATCAGCGCGGCACAAGCCGTCGCGAAGCAGAGCAGCAGGCGAGTCCTATGACTGCGCATTGAAGCCATCCGCGGCGGCCGCACGCGAGAGGCGTGCCCCGGCACAGAAAAGGACGCAGCACGTCGCCAAAAGTCGCAGCCCGCCGCCGTGCTGAGGCGGCCTACACCGTCGCCGCCGGCTGCAGCGCCGCCCTGTTCCCTCGCACCCCGTGGCCGTAGCGGGCGAGCAGCAAGCGGATGAAGTTCGCCACTGCCGGCGGCGGCGGGGCGCCGCGGCGCGGCACCACCAGGCAGGTGGTCCGCGTGATCCGCGGCAGGCCGGCAACGCGCAGCTCGACCAGCGCCCCCGCCGCCAGCTCCGCGGCCACCGCCTGGCGTGGCACCATACCCACGCCGTAGCCCATCTGCGCCGCCGTGCGCACCGCCTCGTGGCTGTCGAACTCCATCGTGATGCGCGGATAGACGCCCGCCTGCTCCAGCTCCGCATCGACGTGCGTGCGGAAGCGCGACGGCGCCTGGAAGAGGATCATGTCGAGCTGCGAGAACTCCGCCAGCGGGATGGGGTCCAGCAGCCCGGCCGCGTAGGCCGGCGCGGCGACGGCGATGATCTGGTCCTCGAACAGCGCCGTCGACTCCAGCCGCGGGTGGGCCACGGGCGTGCTGGTCAGGCCGAGGTCGGCGTTACCTTCGAGCAGGCGGTCGAGCACGCCGTCGGCGCGGGCCGACCAGACGCGGAGCCGCACGTTGGGATAGGCGGCGCGAAACTCGGCCAGCAGCCGCGGCAGGGTGAACAGCCCGACCGTGGTGACGCAGGCGATCGAGACCTCGCCCCGCTCCGGGTCGGCCAGCGAGGTCACGTCCGTCTTCAGATTCTCCACCTGCGCCAGGATGTGGTGCGCGTGCTGGTAGACGCTTTGGCCCATCGCCGTGAGGTGCAGGCCGCGGCCGCCGCGCTCGACCAGCGTGGCGCCCAGCTCGCGCTCCAGCGCCGCCACCTGGCGCGTGACCGCGGGCTGGCTCAAATTCAGCAGCTCGCCCGCACGGGTGAAGTTGCCCTCGTCCACGACGCGCACGAACGTCTCTAAATGTTGCAGAATCATCTCGTTGCGGCTCCTTTAGGCGCGTCACGATTCAAGTCGCGCATTCCGAGTATAGCAACGATGCATTGGACGTATGAATGTTACACACGTATGATCGCCAGGGATGAGACTGGCAAGGGGTGTGCCCGGCCCGTCTTGCAGTGCCGAGACCGAAGCCCCGGCAGCCCGTCCCGCGGGCAAACACGCAAGGAGGAGTGCATGCTCCAGGAGATCGTCTGGAAGATCGGCGGCGAGCAAGGACAGGGGCTCGATCCCACCAGCGACGTCTTCGCCACCGTCTGCAACCGCATGGGCTACTGGGTCTACGCCTACAAGACCTTCTCGTCGCGCATCAAGGGCGGCCACACCGACTTCACCGTGCGCGTCAGTCAAGAACGCAAGCTCTCGCCCGCGCCGAAGCTGAACATGCTCGTCGCCATCGACCAGGAGTCGATCGACCTGCTGGTCGAAGACCTGGCCGAGGACGGTATCCTGCTCGCCGACAGCGGCTTCCACCCGCAGGCGCCGGACGGCGTGAAGCTGATCACCGCCGACCTCACCAAGATGGCGCGCGAGCTGGGCAATCCGGTCTACCGCAACATGATCGCCGTCGGCTGCTCCGCGCAGGTGCTCGGCATTCCGCTGGAGCCCTTCCGCGAGTACGTGCAGGAGAAGTTCGGCCGCAAGGGCGAGGCCGTCGTCCAGGAGAACTGGCGGGCGCTCGACATGGGCGCCCAGATCGCGATCGAGCAGCTCGGCCACGAGGTCTTCAGCCTCGGCGTGCCCGACGGCAAGAACGACCGCCTGATCGTCACCGGCAACGACGCGATGACGCTCGGCGCGCTGGCCGCCGGCTGCCGCGCCGTCTTCGCCTACCCGATTACGCCGGCCTCCGAAGTGCTGGAGGTCGCGGCCAAGCTCTTCCCGCGCTACGGCGGCGTCGCCGTGCAAATGGAGGACGAGCTGGGCGCCCTCGGCGCGGTGATCGGCGCGGGCTTCGCCGGCGCCCGGGCGCTCACCTGCACCGCCGGCCCCGGCATCTCGCTGATGCAGGAGCTGATGGGCCTCGCCGGCATGACGGAAGTCCCCTGCGTGATCATCGACACGCAGCGCGGCGGCCCCAGCACCGGCATGCCCACCAAGCACGAGCAGTCCGACCTTTTCGCCCTGATCCACGGCGGCCACGGCGAGGCGCCGCGCATCGTGCTGGCGCCCGGCACGGGCGAGCAGGCCTTCTACGACGCCGCGCTCGCCTTCAACCTGGCCGACAACTACCACTGTCCCGTGATCATCGCCTCCGACCTCGGCCTCGCCCTCTGGCAGCAAACGGTCGATCCGTTCGATGCTTCAAAGGTTGTGATCGACCGCGGCCCGATCGTCGAGCAGTCCTATTTGGACAGCATCGGCGGCGACGGCTTCGAGCGCTACGCCGACAGCGAGACGGGCGTCTCCGCCCGCTCCTTCCCCGGCATGAAGAACGGCCAGTATTTGGCCACGGGCGCCGAGCACGGCCGCACGGGCAAGGTCACCGAGAGCCCGACCAACCGCGTGCGCATGATCGAGCGCCGCAAGCGCAAGCTGGCGAAGCTGGAGATCGGCGGCAAGCCCGTCCCCGGCGTGGAGGTCGAAGGGCCGGAGAAGCCCGACGTGCTGCTGATCTCCTACGGCTCGACGATCGGCGCCGTGCGCGAGGCGGCCGGCAATCTTGCCGCCGAGGGCTTGAGTGTCGGCGTCTGCCAGGTGCGCCTGCTCAACCCGCTGCCGGCAGAGGAGCTGACGGCGCTGGTGAACGGCGCCCGCAGCGTCATCGTGATCGAGAACAACTCCGAGGGCCAGCTCGCCTACCTGATGCGGGCGAACCGCGTGCCCTACGGCAACGTCCAGTCCATGTTGAAGTATGACGGCACCCTCTTCCGCGGCGACGAAGTCACCGCCCGGGTGAAGGAGATGACCGCCGTTCCCCAGGCCGCCGCGCGGGCGGCGCACGAGGTGCGAGCATAATGGTGGCAGAAGCGCTGACCCTGCAAGACTACAAGACGCCGGAAGAGTCCTGGTGGTGCCCCGGCTGCGGCGACTTCGGCGTGCTCGCCGCGCTGCAAAAGGCGCTGCTCGACCTGCAGATTAAGCCGGAAGAGATCGCGCTGGTCGCCGGCATCGGCTGCTCGGGCAAAATCGGCAACTACGTCAACAGCTACAACATCCACGTCACCCACGGCCGCACCATGCCCGCCGCGCTCGGCCTGAAGCTGGCCAACCGCGAGCTGACGGTGATCGCCGCCGGCGGCGACGGCGACGGCTACGCGATCGGCATGGGCCACTTCATGCACGCCCTGCGCCGCAACGCCGACATCACCTACATCGTGATGGACAACCAGATCTACGGCCTGACCAAGGGCCAGACCTCGCCCACCTCGGCCATGGGCTTCGAGACGAAGTCCACGCCCTCCGGCAACAAGGAGCACAACGTGCGGCCGCTGCAGCTCGCGATCGCGGGCGGCGCGACCTACGTGGCGCAGGGCTTCAGCTCCAACCAGCGCCAGCTCGTCGATCTCATCAAGGGCGCCATCCGCCACAAGGGCTTCTCGCTGGTCAACACGCAGAGCCCCTGCGTCACCTTCAACAAGATCAACACCTACGCCTGGTGGAAGCAGAAGCTGGTGGACGTCACCACGCTCGACGGCTATGACCCGCACGACCGCGTGACGGCGATGAAGCTGCTGGCCGAGAACGACGAGGCCGTGACCGGCCTGGTCTACGAGGACACCGTCTCCGAGTCGTTCGACCAGATGCTGCCGGGCTTCCGCGAGCAGGGCATCGTCAACCAGGACTGGACCGTGCCGGACGGCGAGTTCCAGAAGATCCTCGCCGGCTACCGGTAGGGACCAGGAAATAGAAACGAGAAAATAGGAAATAGGAACGAGGAGGACCCCTCCCTCAGTTCCTATTTCCTATCTTCTTTGTCCTATTTCCTCGCTCCTTCTGTGCCGCCTGTCACGCCCGAGGGCGCGGCCTGTCCAAATGGCCGGGGCCACGTGCGGTCCCGCAGCCGTGGGAGCGGCTCGCCGCCTTCGCTAGCCTGTGTCCGTGGCCTCACTGCGACTGGCCACGGGAGGACACGGTGGCCAGCCGCGACGCCCCGCACGCGAACACGACCCTGACGATTGGGCTGATCACGATCGTCTCTGCCGTCGCCTTCGAGGAGGTGGCCGTGGCGACGGTGCTGCCGGCCGCCTCGCGCGAGCTGGGTTGGCCGAATCTCTACGGCTGGGCCTTCAGCGCCTTCCTGCTTGCCGGCCTCGTCTCCATCGTCGTCGGCAGCGACATCGCCGACCACGAGGGGCCGCTGCGTCCCTTCCTCGCCAGCATCGCGCTGTTCGCCGCCGGCCTCGTCATCTCCGGCGCGGCGCCGACCATGCCGGTGTTCATCGCCGGGCGGGCGGTGCAGGGCAGCGGCTCCGGCACGATCGCAGCGCTCGCCTACCTCTGCATCAGCCGCGGCTACCCGGACAGCCAGCGGCCGCGCCTGCTCGCCCTGCTCTCCAGCGCCTGGGTGCTGCCCGCGCTGATCGGGCCGGCGCTTGCCGGGCTAGCCGCCGACCGCGCCAGCTGGCGGCTGGTCTTCGTCGCCCTGCTGCCGCTGCTGGCGCTGGCCGCCGCGATGATGCTGCCTGGACTACGCGGCCTCGGCAGCGACCCTGCGGCCGAGCGCTCCGCCGCGGGTCGCGGCTGGCTGGCCGTGCGGCTGGCGGCGGGGGCGGTCCTGTTCCTCGCCGCGCTCGATACAGGCGCCGCCGTGCTCGTCTGGCCGCTGGCGGTGGCCGGGCTCTGGCTCGGCGTGCCCGCGCTGCGACGGCTGTTCCCCGCCGGCACGCTGACGGCGCGGCCGGGGCTGCCGGCGGCGCTGGCGGTGCGCGGGCTGCTTACTTTCGGCTACTTCGGCGTCGAGGCGTTCCTGCCGTTGGGCTTGACCCGGCTGCGCGGCCTCACGGCGACCGAGGCCGGCACGATTCTTACCGCCGCCGGCCTGAGCTGGACCGCCGGCTCCTGGCTGCAGGCGCGGCTGGATCAGCGCGACGACGGCGCCGGACGCTCGCCCCGCGCCTCGCTTGGTCTGCTGCTGGTACTGGTCGGCGGCGTGCTGGCGGCCGTGCCGGTGCTCGACACGGCGCTGTCGCCCTGGGCGACGGTGGCCGGCTGGGCGGTCGGCGGGCTGGGCATGGGCATCGCCTATCCGACGCTCAGCGTGATCGTGCTCGGTCTCGCCGGCGCGGGCGAAGAGGGCATGGCCTCCGCGGCGCTCACGCTGGCCGAATCGCTCTCCGTCGCGGTCGCGGCGGGGCTGGGCGGCGGCGCCATCGCCCTCGCACGCGGCGCCGGCTGGGGCGAGGCGCACGGCATCGCCGCGGCCTACGCCATCGGGCTCGCCGGCCTGCTGCTTGGGCTGCTCGCGGCACGGAGGATGGGGCGCCTGTCCTTCCCCGCGTCCCCGTCGCGGCCAGGGGAAGCCTCGGCGCCGGCGCTGGCACAGCCGGCCGCGGGCGATTGAACGGGCCGCCCCGCCTACACGGCCCGCTTGCCCTCCAGCCAGACGCCGCGGATCGCCTCGGGCCGCTCCAGCAGGCCGATCTCTTGAAGCGGGTCGCCGGCCAGAAGCAGCAGGTCGGCGGCGAAGCCCGGCGCGAGGCGGCCTGTGCGCTCGCCCAGCCCCAGCAGCGCGGCGGCGGTGACCGTGGCGGCAGCGATCGCCTCGGGCGCGGAGAGGCCGTGCTCGACCATCAGCCGCAGCTCCTGCGCGTTCTGGCCGTGATAGTTGCCCGGTGTGCCCGCGTCGGTGCCGGAGGCAAGCAGCAGGCCGGCGCGGCGGGCGCGGCGGAACGAGTCGAGGTGCGCCTCGGCCACCATGCGCGACTTCTCCAGCACGTGCGGCGGCATGCCGGCGCCCTCGCCCAGCAGGTTGATGTTGTGCGGCGCCGCGATCGTGGCCACCAGCACCGTGCCGCGCCGCTTCATCTCCGCGATCACGTCGTCTTCGAGGTAGATGCCGTGCTCGATCGAGTCGATGCCGGCGAAGACAGCGTTGCGGATGCCCGCTGCCGCCTGCGCGTGCGAGGCCGTCCTCACCCCCGCCTTGTGCGCCTCCTCCACACCGGCGCGCAGCTCCTCCAGGCCGAGCTGCGGCGAGCGCGGGTCCACGCCCGGTGTCATCACGCCGCCGCTGGCCATCAGCTTGATCGCGCGGGCGCCGGCCTTGAGCTGCTCGCGCACGGCCTTGCGCACCTCATCGGCGCCGTCCGCCTCGCGGCCGATCGGCCAGCCGTGGCCGCCGGTCATCGTCACCATGCGCCCGGCGGACACGATGCGCGGCCCCACGACCATGCCCTGCTCGACGGCGCGCATCAGCTCGCAGTTGATCGCGTGCGGGGCGCCGAGGTCGCGCACGGTGGTGAAGCCGGCGCGCAGCGTGGCCCGGGCGTTGTTTGCCATGCGCCAGGCGTAGACGGCGACCGGGTCCACCGGGTCGAGCGGCTCGCCGGGGCGGCCGTCGTAGGCGAGGTGCACGTGGCAATCGATCAGGCCGGGCAGCAGCGTCAGCCCCGCGGCGTCCACCACTTCGGCGGCGGCGCGCGGCAGCGCGCGGCCGATGGCGGCGATGCGCCCGTCTTCGACGCGTACGTCGAGGCCCGGCCTCAGCGAACCGGCCTCGGCGTCAAAGATGTTGGCGCTCGTGATGACGAAGGCCGGATGCGGGTTCATGGGCGTCTCCATAGGGGGTGGGGCGTGGGGCGTAGGACGTAAGGATGATTGGCCGCGGGGCGCTCCCACAGCCTACACCCCTTCCCGACGCCCTAACGATCGCAGCTCCTCGGTGTACCAGTCGGTGGTCAGCAGCACCTGCCGCACCACGGACTGGCGCTGCAACATACTACGGATATAGTCCTGCCATTCCTGGCGCAGGTGGCGGGGGAAGGCGCCCATGGTCACCAGCACCAGCTCGTAGTAGTCGAGCACCTGTGCACAGACGAGGATCAGCCGCGGATCTTCACCGCGCAGCCGCGCGAAGTCCCACTCGCCCTCCGCGTACTTCGGGTCGTTGAGCGCTTCGAGCAACTCCGGGTGGTCCAGATAGAGCATATTGTTGTTGGAGCCGGCGGTGACGATCGCCTGATAGGCGGTGGCGATGCTCGCCTGCTCGCTGGCCCGCGCCTGCCGCGCGAAGATCAGCAGCGAGCACATTGTGCCCACAAGCCCCAGCCCGCTGAGCAAGGAGCCGACCGAGGCGAGCACCTGCAGCCAGTCAGTGAGCGGCGGCATGCGAGCGGCTCCGCCGGGAGGAAATAGGAACGAGAAAATAGAAAATAGGAACGAATTCCGCGCTCCTCGTTTCTCGTTCCTATTTTCTATTTCCTGACTCCTATTTCCTCGATCCGCTGCATGCCCGGCTCCAGGTCGATGGCCAGCCCTTCGAGCACGCGCGCCACGCAGTTGTAGAAGCCGACGGTGATCGCCAGCTCGAGGATGTGGCGGTCGTCGAAGTGGGCGCGCAGGCCGGCGAAGGTGGCGTTCGAGACCTGCACGCGGCGCGTGGACTCGGCGGCATAGGCCAGCAGGGCGCGCTCGGCGGGCGAGAAGGGGCCCGGATCTTCGCGCAGCAGCGCCTGCACCTGCTCCTCCGTCACGCCTTCGCGGCGGGCGAGCGGCAGGTGCGCCGCCCACTCGTAGTCGGCGCCGCTGACGCGGGCTACCTGGATGATCGCCAGCTCGCGGCTGCGCGCGTCCAGGCTGACCGAGCCGTCCTGGTCGAAGCCGCGCAGCGTCTCGGCGAAGGCGCCCCAGCGCTGCATCAGCTTTGGACTGTGCGCCAGCAGTTGGTAGAGGTGGCCGGGGCTGCTGCCCCGCGCCGCGCGCAGCCGCGCAAACTCCTGTTTCACTTCTTCAGAGCCGCTCTCGTCCGTGACATAGGCGATGCGTGCCACTGGTCGCTCCCTTCGCTCGCTCCAGGAAATAGGAACGAGGAAATAGGAAATAGGAACGAGCATCCCCAGCTATTTCCTATTTCCTGTATCCTATTTCCTCGTGAAGCACTGCGGCGATTGTGGCACAGCGCTCGGCTTCGGTCCCGACGAGAGCGGCTACGACCGGCAGTTCTGCACGGCCTGCGGCTGGACCTGGTACGACCCGCCCACGCCGGTCACGCTCGTGTTGGTGACGCTGGACGACGGCCGCGTCGTCTATACGCGCAAAAACAGCTTCGAGCCGGGGCGCTGGTCCGTCGTCTCCGGCTTCATTCCCCGCGGCGAGCGGGCCGAGGACGCGGCCCTGCGCGAGGTCAAGGAGGAAACCGGCCTCGACGCCGAGCTGGTGCGCTACATGGGCACACACGTTTACGCGCAGCGCCCCGACCAGATCGTGATCGCCTTTCATGCCCGCGCCACCGGCGGCGTCCTGCAGGCCGGTGACGACGTGGACGAGGTTGAGGCGGCGCCGCCGGAGCTGCACCGGCTGCGCGCCGGCAGCACGAGCTGGTGGCTGGTGAAATCGCTGCTGGAACCGCCTTCCGGGCTGCTGCCGCGCTACGAGGCGCCCGGCCGGCCGGAGCGTCAGTCGTAGCGCGAGCGGGCGATCTTGTTCCGCAGCGCCGAGCGCCGTCGGACCTTCACGAAATCGCGCGGCTGCAGCTCCGGGTCGCTGGCGAGGAAGGCGAGCAGGGCGCCAATCGGCCCCCAGACCCGGCGGCCGAGCTGTTGCCGCCGCTCGAAGTCGCGATCGCAGCCGTCATTGTGGACGGAGGCGATCACCGGTGCTGTCGCGGCCGCAGGCTGTTCGAGCCGGGCGCGTCGCAACCAGAGGTAGAGACCATCCTTGTGGTGCGTGATCGGCCGCTCGCAGGCGTCGCAGATGAACCGCGGGCAGTAGAGGCCGGGTTCCAGGTCCATTTGCGGAGTTGCTCGATCGCGCGGGCGCGGGCCGCGGCGGAGCGGTTCGCGGCGGCGTCGGGCGGTTCGTTCATGCGCTCTGTACAGAACTTTGGTTCTCATCTGTCAAGCGCCGCTTAGCATAACGAGGGCGCAGGGCGCGGGGTGGTTGCCGCTGGCCGGTGACAGGAGGGCCGTGTACGGCCAGCCCGATTCGCGTTCCCGGCGCCGCGAAGGGCGCACGCCGTGCGTCCCTACGCCCCACGCCCTCTATTCCCTGTTCCCTATTCCCTGCCATCAGCGGCCGGCGAAGTTCGGGGCGCGCTTCTCGCGGAAGGCGCCGATGCCCTCGACGTGGTCTTCCGAAAGCAGGGTGATCGAGGAGCCGGTGGCGGCCATCAGCATCGCCGTTTCCAGGTCCGTCTGCTGGCCGCGGTAGAGCAGTTGCTTCATCAGCCGCAGCGAGATCGGCGGGCCGCTGGCGATGCGCCCGGCCAGCGCCAGCGTCTCCGCGCGCAGCTCTTCGGGCGGCGTCACGCGGCTGATCATGCCCAGGCGGTAGCCCTCCTCGGCGGGCATGAAGTCGCCGGTGAACATCAGCTCTGCTGCTTTGCTCAGCCCCAGCCGCCGTGCGTAGAGCCAGGCGCCGCCCCAGCCGGGAATCAGGCCGATGCGCCGGTAGGCCACCATGAAGCGGGCGTTCTGCGCCGCCGTGCGCAGGTCGCAGGCGCAGGCGAGGTCGAAGCCGGCGCCCACCGCGTCGCCGTTGACCATGGCGATCGTGGGAATCTCCAGCCGCTGCAGGCCGAGCACGACGGCCTGGGCGCCGCGGAAGCTGCGTCGTACCGCCTCGGCGCTGCGCCGCGGCCGTTCGCTGGCGCCGCCGGGCATGCCGCCCGTATCGCCGCCGGCGCAAAAGGCGCGGCCCGCGCCGGTGAGCACGAGGCAGCGCACGTCCTCCTCGCCCTGCGCCAGCTCGGCGAGCAGGCTGCCCAGCTCGGCCGTCAGCTCGGCGGAGAGGGCGTTGAGCCGCTCCGGCCGGTTCAGCGTGACGATCAGGATGTGGCCCTCGCGCTCCACGAGCAGCGTCTGGTACTGCATCGGACTCCCTCCCGGGGGTAGGTGACAGGTGACAGGTGACAGGTTACAGGGAACAGGGAGCAGGGGACAGGAAATAGGATGAAGGAAATAGGGGTTCCGTGGCCCGCTCCTCTTTCCTATTTCCTCGTTCCTCGTTCCCTCGTTCCGCGCCCCGGACGGGGCCGCCGGGCGATCGCGTGCGTGGCCGGGTCGTGCGTGGCGAAGACGCCGGCGATCCCCTCGACCTCGGCGTACTCGTACGGGAACTCGCGCGCCCAGCGTTCGAGGATGCGCAACGCCGTGCCCGCGGAAGGCACTTCGGCCTCCAGCCGCCAGGCGCCGCGCGCCGCTCCTCGCCGCACGATGAAGGGCACCGCTCCGCTCCTGCTTCCACGCCGCTGCCGGCCGCGGCTAATCAGAACATCTGTGCGATATTCTGGCAGCGAAGCGCCTAGCGCTGCAAGCCCCCGCCGACAGCTATGCGGGCTATGCGGCAGGGAATAGGGAAGAGGGAACAGAGAGCGGGCGGCGTAGTCAAGAACTCCGCTCTCCCAGGGTTGGGAGAGGGGCCGGGGGTGAGGGCCGCCCGGCCCGATCCGCTATCATGGATGGCGCAGCCGGCGGCACGGACAGCGGCGCCGCCGGCCCGCGAGGAGCGATGACGACCAGCGAGAGGGCTACGCCGCATCCCGCCGCCTCCCAACCTGCCTCGCCCGCCGCCCTTGCCGAGCAGGCGCGGTTGCAGGCGCTCTACGCGCTGGCCCAACCGCGCGTCGCCGGCGAGCCGTCGGCGGCGCTGCGCGAGGCCGGGGCGCTGGCGGCCGGCGCGCTCGGAGCCGCACATGGCGCTGTGCTGCGGCGCGACGGTGCCGCGCTGCCGGATGACCTCGACGGCTCGGAGCTGCCGGCGGCAGTCGCGGCTGCGGCGCACGAGCATGCCGGCGACGCGCTTGACGGTGACGTGGCGGACTTCGTCGACGGCGACGGCTGCTGCTGGGCGCTGGCGTCGTTCGTCCGCGGCGGCGTTGACTATCTCCTGCTGGTGGGGCCGTTCGCGGCGGGCGAGGCGATCGACCGCGCCTTTCTTGCCGCCTGCGCCGACCTGCTGCGCGACGGCGTCCATGAGCCGCCGGCCACCATGCTCATGCCCGCGGCGATCGACCGGGCGAGCGTGGACACGCTGCTGGAGAGCATGAGCGATCCCGTCGCGCTCTACGATGCCGCCGGCCGCGTGCGCAGCGGCAACGCGGCCTATCATGCCCTGCTGGCGGCCGCCGGGCTCAGCGATGGGCCGCTGGTGGCCGCGCCCGAGATCGTGCTGCCGCGCGACCGCCTGGGGCGGCGCCTGCGCCCCGGCGACTCCGTGCTCTCGCGGGCGCTGGCCGGGCGCAGCTCGCAGGCGCAGCGCGTCTTCCGCATGGCCGACGGGCACGACCGCCACTTCGAGATCACCGGCAACCCGCTGCGTGACCCCGGCGGCGCCATCGTCGGCGCGGTGACGGTCTGGCGTGACACGTCGGACGCGGTGGCGCGCGAGCAGGCGCTGCGCCTGATGGACGAGGTGCGGCGCGGTGTCAGCCACGCCGGCGAGCTGCGGCACGCCGCCCGCGCCGTCTGCCGCCGTGTGGTTTCTCACCTGCCCTGGGTGAACATGGCCGCCGTCTTCGCCGAGGAGGGCGATGCGCTGGTCTTCCTCGCGCACGCGGGCTTTCCCAGCCGAGCGGCGGCGCTGCTCTCGGCCACGCCGCTGGGACCGGCGCTCCGCGCCACACAGGCGCTGCTGGGCGATCGCCCCACGATCTTCGATACCGAGCGCGACCGGCCGGGCAACGAGGCCGCGCGCCGCGTGGTGGCCGCCAGCGGCGCCGCCACCTTCGTCAACCTGCCGCTGGCCGCCGGCGCCCGGCGCTTCGGCCTGCTGACGCTGGCGGGCAAGGAACGCCACGTGCCCAACCGCGACGAGCTTGCCTTGCTGGAGGCGCTGGCCGCCCAGATCGGCGCGGACCTCGACGGCGTGCAGAAGCGCGAGCAGGCGGAGACGGAGCGCTCACGTCTGCAGGCCGTGCTCGACCAGTTGCCGGAGGGCGTGCTGCTGTTTGATGCGGCCGCGCGCCTGGAGATGAGCAACCGCAGCGCCGAGCAGATCCTGGGCCGCAGCGTCGACCCGGAGATGCCGCTGGTCAGCTTCGGCGCCCACTACGGCTTCCTGCAGGCGGACGGCCGGCTCTATCAGCCCGGCGACGAGCCGATCGTGCGCACCTTCAGCACGGGCCGGCCGGTGCTGGGCGAGGAGCAGATCGTGCGCCACGCCGACGGCAAGGAGCTGCCGATCGTCTCCAACGTGGCGCCTATCCGCGACGCCGGCGGCCAGCTCGCGGCGGTGATCATGGTCTTCCAGGACATCACCAGCCTGCGCGAGATGGATCGCCTGCGCGACGAGTTTCTCTCGATCGCCGGCCATGAGCTGCGCACGCCGATCACCAGCATCCGCGGCCTGGCGCAACTGCTGGAACGCCGTTACGCGCAGCTCGAGCCGGAGCACATCGCCGCCGCGCTGGCCGGCATCACCGAGCAGACGGCGCAGATGGCGCTGCTGGTGGACGATCTGCTCGACGTCTCGCGCATCCGCAGCGGGCGCCTTTCGCTCACCATGCAGCCCTGCGACCTCAGCGTCCTGCTGCGCGGCGCGGTTGCCCTCCTGGCGCCGCAGCGCGAGGGCGAGATCCGCCTGCACCTGCCGGAGAGCCTGCAGACCAACGGCGACGGCGCCCGGCTGCAGCAGGTGTTCAACAACCTGCTCGACAACGCGGCCAAGTACAGCGATGCCCGCGCCCCCATCGACGTGACCCTGCTGCGGCACGACGGCTGGGCGACGGTCGCCGTGCGCGACCGGGGCATCGGCATCCCGGCCGAGGCGCAGCAGCACCTGTTCGAACGCTTCTACCGGGCGGAGAACGCGGCGCAGTACGCCGGCGGCCTCGGGCTCGGTCTCTACATCTGCCGGGAGATCGTGGAGCGGCACGGCGGCACGATCGCCGTCGCCAGCACGCCGGGCGACGGCTCGCTGTTCACGGTGCGGCTGCCGATCGCCGGCGCGGACGCGGCCGGTGGCTGAGGCGCCGCCGCCGGATGCCGACGCTGGGCCCGATCTCGAGAGCCTGCTGCTGCGCGCCGGCTTCAACTTCCACGTCTTCCTCGCCGCGGCGCTCGGCCTGCTGCCGGAGGCCGGCGTCGAGCCGCAGCGCCTGATCGAGCGCGTGGCCGAGCGGCTGGCGCCGACCTGGGCAGGGCTGCACGGCCACGGCGCCGACGCGGTGCTGCACCTGGTGCTGGAGAACCTCGCCTCCACCGGCTACGCCGTGCGCGAGGTGCAGCCGGGCGCCGACGAGGCCACGGCGACGCTGGGCCTGGTGCCGCTGGGGCTGAGCGACGCCGACTGGGCTTCGGTGCTGGCACCGTTCGGCGCGACGCCCGCGGCGATGCGGGCGCTGTTCGACGTGTTTGCGCCGCTGGCCGCGGCCGCCGGGGCGCAGATCGCGCTGCACGTCGAGGCGGACGCCCTGCGCATCGTCGTGCGCCGGCAGGGCGCCGCGCCGCGCCCGGCGGACCTGGCGTAGCGATGTGCGCAGCCACCGGCATCGGCCTGGTCGGCTGCGGCCTGATCGCCCGCCGCGCGCATCTGCCCGCCTTCGCCGCCGATCCGCACGCGCGGCTTGTCGCCGTCGCCAGCGGCCATGTCGGGACCGCCCAGGCGGCCGCGGCGCAGTTCTCCGTGCTGCGCGTCTACGCACACTGGCAGGAGCTCGTGGCCGACCCGGAGATCGACGCCGTGTCGATCTGCACGCCGAACGCGCTGCACGCCCAGATCGCGATCGCCGCGGCTCGCGCCGGCAAGCACGTGCTGGTCGAGAAGCCGATGGCCGTCTCGCTGGCCGAGGCCGACGCGATGATCGAGGCGGCTCGCGCCGCCGGCACGGTGCTGATGGTGGCGCACAATCTGCGCTTTCAGCCGCTCTTCGCGGCGGCACGGCGGGAGTTGGCGGCGGACGCGATCGGCCGCATCTTCTCCGCCCGCGGCGTCTTCGGCCACGCCGGCCCGGACGGGGCCCGGGGCGCGACGAGCGACTGGTTCTGGCGGGAGGACGCGGCCGGAGGCGGCGCCCTGCTCGACCTCGGCATTCACATGGTCGATATTCTGCGCTGGTTCGTGGGCGAGCCGGTGGTGGACGTCATGGCGATGACGGCGCGGGTGCAGAAACCCACCTTCGCCGACGACAATGCGCTGGTGTTGCTGTGCTTCGCCGGCGGCGCCCTGGCGACCATGCAGGCCTCGTGGACGGCGCGGCCCGGCGTCGACAGGCTGGTCACCGTGCAGGGCGAGCGCGGCCGGCTGGTGCTCGATCCGGCGGCAGCGCAGCCGCTCCTGCTGCTGTATTCGGACGGGGCCGGCCAGCGCAGCGCGGCGGCGCCGCCGTCTGATTCGGCGGACAGCCTCTACGCCCACTTCGTGCGTGCCGTGCGCGAGGGCGTGCATCCGATCTCGGACGGCGCCGAAGCGCGTGCCAGCCTGGCGGTCGTGCTGGCGGCCTACGACTCGGCCCGTGGCGGCAAGGCGGTGCGGCCGGGCTGACGGTCTGCCGCATTGACGCCCGGGCGCGGCGGTCGTCCGTCAGAAGCCCTGGCCGCTCTTGCCCTGCAGCTCGCGTGTCAGCCAGATCTCGCCCAGGTGCTGGTTGCCGTGCGCGATCAGGATCTGGCCGAGCGCCTGCAAGACGGGGATTTCGCCGAAGGGCATGACGCGCACTACGCGGTCCAGCTCGTCCGGCGTGAGCGCGGCGTAGTAGGGCGCGGTGCTCTGCCAGACGGCGCGGGCGTAGGGCAAGAACTCGGCGGGCGGTGGCACGGTCATGGCATGCGCTTCCTCGCGCGGCATGCCGGTACCCTGCGCGGCCTTCGGCAACTGCCAGTTCTGGTCCAGCCCCTGGTCGAGCCAGACGGTGTTCTTGCGCTGCAATACGAAGTTGACCACGTTGTCTTCGGTGCGCACCCAGTGCCAGGCGGTGAAGCCGATGTGATTCGTCTCCGGTCCGGGCCGGTGGCGCCACTCGTCCGCCGTCAGATCGGCCAGCGCCTTCTCGTAGTTGCCGTGCAGTTGGTCGATGAAGTAGCGTAGATATTCGCGGATCTCCACCATCGTGCTCCTGCGTACTGTGGGCGGCTGCCGGCGGCGCGGCAGCGCCCCGCGTGCGGCATTCTGCGCACTAATGGGCCGCTGCCGCAACCAGCCGCGCCGGGACGCAGGTGCGGCGCACCACCAGCTCCGAGCGCTGGGTCAGGGTCTGTTCCTGCGCCTCGCCCGCCTCCACGGCGAAGAACAGCTCGGCGGCGCGCCGGCCGAAAGCGCTGTAGTCGAGCCGGATCACGCTGATCGGCGGCTCGAAGGCGTTGGCCCAGAGCGAATCGCCGTGCGCCAGCAGCGAGACGTCGCGCGGCATGCGCAGGCCGGCCTCACGGATGGCGAGCAGCATGCCCGGTGTGAAGCGGTGCATGCCCGCGATCAGGGCGGTCGGGCGGTCGGGCCGCGCCAGCATCTCGCTCGCCTGCCGCCGCGCCTCTTCCAGCGTCTGAGCGCTGAACAGCAGCGACTCATCGACGGGGATGCCCGCTTCGTCGTGGGCGGCGCGGTAGTCGCGCAGGCGCACGGGCATGCTCGCCATCGGCTGCGAGGGCTCGCTGCCGTAGGAGCGGATGATCATGCCGATGCGGCGGTGGCCCAGCTCGAAGAGCAAGCGGAAGCCGGCACGCGCAGCGTCCGCCTCGTCGACCACGATCTCGGGCTCCATGCCGCTGGGGGCGCGCTGGCCCATGACGACGACGGGGATGCCCAGCGCCCGCGTGGCGGCGATCTGCGCCTGAAACGGGCCGAGTGGGTGGATGAGGATGCCGTCCACGCGCTGGCCGTAGAGCCGGTCGAGGTGGGCGCTCTGGGCGCTGAACGAGCCGGCGGCGTCGCAGATGAAGAGGTTGCGCCCGCGCGCCGCGGCGACCTGCTCGACGCCGTGCAGGATGTCGGTGAAGGTGGGATTGGTGAGATCGGGCACGACGACGCCGATCGTGCCGGTGCGGGCGAGGCGCAGGCTGCGCGCGGCGGCGTTCGGCCGGTAGCCGAGCTGCTCGATCGCTTCCTCGACCAGCCGGCGCAGGCCGGGGTGGACCGAACGGTCGCCGTTGACCACGCGCGAGACCGTGGCGATCGAAACGTGCGCCGCGCGGCCGACGTCGCGGATAGTAGCCACGAACACCCTCGCGCCAGGCGTCTTGCGCGAAAAGGTTTACCGGCCGCCGAAGTATCGCCCCGCGTCACAGCGCTGTCAAGCCGTGATCGAGGACGTCAAGCGAGGGGCGGGGGGCGTAGAATGCAGGCGTTTGCCGTGGTGAGCGGCGGCACGATGCCCTGGCCGGGACGGTACCGATGGATGAGTTCGATCTGAAGGGCGAGGTCGCGCTGGTGACGGGCGGCAACGGCGGCATCGGCCGCGGCATCGCCGTAGGGCTGGCGCGGGCCGGTGCCGAGATCGTGATCGCGGCGCGCAACGAGGCGAAGACGGCGGAGGCCCGCGCCGAGATCGAGGCGCTGGGCCGGCGCTGCCTGGGCGTGCGTTGCGACGTGAGCCGGCGTGAGGACGTGCAGGCCGCGGTGCGGGCGGCGCTCGAATCCTTCGGCAAGCTGAGCATCGTCGTGGCCAATGCGGGCATCGCCGTGCGCGGGGCGCCGCAGGCGCTGGCGGAAGCCGACTGGCTGCGCGTGCTGGGCACGAACCTGAACGGCGTCTTCTACGCGGCGCAGGCGGCCTACCCGGCGCTGCTGGCGAACGGCGGCGGCAGGGTGATCACGATCGGCTCGGAGTTCTCGCTGTTCGGCAGCCCCACGGTGTCGTCGTACTCGGCCAGCAAGGGCGGCGTGGTGCAGCTCACGAAGTCGTTGGCCGTAGCCTGGGCGAAGGACAACATCCGGGTCAACTGCATCATCCCCGGCTGGGTGCGCACCGACCTGACCGCGCCGCTGATGGCCGACAAGGAGAGTTACGAGCGCATCGTCGGCCGTACGCCGGCGCGCCGTTTCGCCGAACCCGAAGAACTAGCAGGCGCCGCCGTCTTCCTCGCCTCGCGCGCCTCGAACTTCGTCACGGGCCAGAACCTGGTGGTGGATGGCGGCTACTCGATCGCGTGAGGTGACAGGTTACTGGTGACAGGGGACAGGGGAGTTCAGCGAGGCGGACGCGATGCCTGAGCTGCCGACCGGCACGATCACGTTTCTGTTCACCGATGTTGAAGGCTCGTCGCGGCCGTGGGAGGAACATCCCGCGGCCATGCGCCAGGCCATGGCACGCCACGATGCGCTGCTCGCCACGATCGTTGAGCAGCACGACGGGG
>DATGEL010000048.1 GCA_035310145.1 Dehalococcoidia bacterium | reverse complement strand
GCACTCGCCGGCGACGACATGGTTCAGAATCTGCAGTCGCGCTTGGTCCTGGGCAGTCAATGTCAGGTCCTTCATGACTGACATTTTCACTGGACAGTTCGTGGTGACGGAGTCCGAGACTCATGACAAGCACGTTGACAGCCGCCATATACTCGGATGCATCCGCAGCCCTTCACTCCGATGCACCAGATGGAGGCCGGCCGATGACGACGCAACCCGCCGTGAGCACCCAAACCTCCGTAGCCGTCGAGCACCTGTTCACGCTGACGGCCGAACTCGCCGCCCCGCAGACGGTTGAGAGCGGTCCGCAGGGCACGCGCGTCATCATCAACGTGACTGGGGGCAGCGTCCAGGGCGCCAGGGTTCGTGGCACGCTGCTCGGCCCAACTGGCGACTGGCTGGTGGCACGGCCGGACGGCACGTTGAAGCTCGACGTGCGGGCCTCGATCCGCACGGACGACGGTGCGATCATTCTCATGACGTACCACGGCATCGGCTCGCCGAAGGCGGAGGGCGGCGCCTCGGTCCGGTCCGCGCCGCTGTTCGAGACCGGCGACGCCCGCTACGCCTGGCTGAACAATATCCAGGCGATCGGCTTCGGCGAGGCGCCGGCGACGATGGAGCGCGTCACTTACGAGGTTTTCGCGCTGAAGTAGCCACCGGCGCCGTCCGCATCGCCGGCGGCTCCGCGCCGGCGATGCCCAGCGAATTCACGCACCGAGCCAGGTCCGCGCGCCCGGCTCCCAGTGCAAGCCGCCGGCAGCGCCGTCGAGCACCGGCTGCCAGAAGGACTGCACCAGGCGGAACCCGTCGGCGATACCTCGAATCGAGAGGCCCGTTGCTTCGCTGGCGAGGTGTTCGTGCGCGCTGGCCCATGCGGCTGGAGGCTGCGGGAGCGCTGGTGGGAGCAGATGCGTTCCTCGCCTCGCGAAGGTGGCGCCGACGGAGGCGCTGAGCCGGTCTCCCGCGACGGTTTCCCGGCTCGCGATCGTCACCAGGTCGAGCAGATCTTTGACGCGGGTATTTTCGATCGTGCGCGGCATCGTATACGCGTGCAGTTTCTCCGCTCGATGCTGGAGGATTGGGTAGGCCGGAAAGCGCACCGGCGCGATCCCGGCAAACAGGAGCAGCCCAGAGCCGTTCAGAATGTCGGGCTCGTCGAGCAGCGCCTCTCCGCAGGAGATATCGAGATGGAACCGGCCGAACTGAGCACCCGCGAGGAGAACGGATAGCCGCGCCCGCGCGCCGCCGAACGGCACGTTGTCGAGCGGCCGAATCGCCTCGACCTCATAGGTGAGGCGGTCGCTCGTTTCGCGGGCAATGGCCGCCCGAAGCTGGTCCAGCGCCGCGTCGATCGGCCCCTCGGCACGAAGATCGACATCGCGTGTCGGGCGATTCTCCAACCCGTAGCGCATTTCGAGCGCGAAGCCACCCTTCAGCGTCCAGCCATCCCACGCGGCCAGGCGCGCAAGCAACCGCTCGAACACGACCTGCTGCTGCAACCGCTGCGCCGGAACGTTCGCGCGCAGCGCCTCGTTGCGAAGCCGCGCGAGCAGTTGCTCGCGGAAGCCGTCGCCGGTCCGTCCGCGCTCAGGAGACGGCATGAGCTGTCTCCGGGCGCATCGCACCCTCGAGCAGGCGACGGACGTTTCGACTGTGCCGGTAGCCTGCCCTGCCGGCAGCGAATCGCAGCGCCGCTTCGCTGGTCAGTGCCCGATCCAGCGCCTGTCGCACGGCGAGTTGAATCTGCTCGGGATCTGTTCCGTAGGCCGCGGCGTCCACGATCGTTCGCGCCGGCGCGGTGACGCTGATCCCTTCGCGGATCGTGATCTCGTCTGGATGAAGCCGTGCCCGATGCATGACATAGCTCGCTGGAGCCCTGCGATTGAACTGCAGCGGCACGGTGAGATGCACTTTGCTAGGCAGCACGTCGCTCAGGTCGTAGAGCAGCAGCGCGCTCTCATGCGAAATGGCGCCGCGGTAGTTCGACCACACCCACGCTCGCCAGTAGTCGTCAAATAGGCTGATCGGCGCATGGCGCAGTCGATACACACCGGGAAATTCGCGTGCGAAGCGTCCGGCTGCGGTGTGATACGCCAATAGTCGGTCGTTCACGCCATACGCCAGCGCGTCGGCGCGATCGAAGTAGCCGCCCTGCAGTAGCGCCTTTGCTTCGAGTCCCCGCAGATCGGTCACAAGGCCCGCCTCATCGAGTGCAGTATAGCAATCATTTTTTTGGAGGTATACTGCACTCGATGCAAGCGGAACGCCGCTGCCGGAATCCGTTACGCAGGCGGCTCCGTGCCGGCGACCCCGAGCGCTTCGAGGCGGTTGTAGGCGGCGTCGCCGAGGCCGAGCAGGTTGGTCAACACCTCGCGGCCGTGCTCGCCGAGGCGGGGAGCGTATCGGCGCACGCCGCCGGGCGTGCGGCTCAGGCGCCAGGGCGCCGCCACCTGCAGGTGCGTACCCGTCTCCGGGTGCGTCACCTCGACCAGCAGGCCGCGTTGCCGCAGTTGTTCAAGGGTCAGCGTCTTCAGCGCATCGCGCACCACCGCGGCGTTCACGCCGTGCTCGCGCAGGCGCGCCTCCAGCAGAAAACCGTCCTGCGCGGCGGTCCACTCGCCGATCAGCGCGTCCAACTCGTCCTCGTGCCGCTTGCGCGCCGCTGCCGTGGCGAAGCGCGGATCGCTCGCCCAGTCGGCGTGACCCGCGGCGGCGGCAAGCGCGGCGAACCGCTCATCCGTAGCCGCGCTGATCGCGATCCAGCTATTTCCTCTTTCCTGATTCCCATTTCCTACCGGATAGACGTTGTGCGGCGCGATCGTGGGATGGCGGTTGCCCATGCGCGGGCGCACACGGCCGTTCGCCGCGTACTCCAGCAGCGCGTCGGCGATGAAGGTCATGCTCGTCTCTTGCATGGAGAGATCGATCTGCTGCCCTTCGCCCGTGCGCTCGCGGTGGTGCAGCGCCAGCAGCACCGCCGCCGCGCCGAAGTAACCGGCCACGGGGTCGGGGTACATCTGGCCGGAGTTCAGCGGCGGGCCGTCCGCATAGCCGAGCAGCGACGACATGCCGGACATCGGCTCGATCGTGCCGCCGATGCCGGGGATGTGCGCGTACGGCCCCGTCGCGCCGTAGGCCGACATCGAGAGCAGGATGAGATCGGGCCGCAGCTTCGTCAGCGCGGCGTAGTCGATGCCCAGGTTGCCCAGCACGCGAGGCGTGAAGTTCTCGGCCACGATGTCAGCGGTGGGCACGAGCCGCCGGAACGTCTCGATCCCCTCCGGCCGCGAGAGGTCGAGCGTGAGCGCCCGCTTGTTCAGGTTCACCGAGTTGTAGAGCGCCGAACAGTTCCAGGGATGCACGGCCGTGGGGACCTCGCGCAGGGCCGTGCGGATGCTGCCGCCGTAGCCGCCACGCCAGGAATCCGGGCGGCTCAGCGCCTCGATCTGGATCACATCGGCGCCGAGCAGGCCGAGCAGCTCCGTCGCCAACGTGCCGGCCCAGGCCTGCGTCAGCACCACGCAGCGCACGCCGTCCAGCGGACCACGCGGTCCCGACACAAGAGCGGACCCGGCGCCCGCGCTCGCTCCGGCGGGAGGCGTCGCCCGACCTGAGACAGGAAACGGCCGCGCCAGCGCCGCCTCCGTATCTTCGCCCAGCCGCGCGGAGGGCAGCGCGTCGCGCCAGGGCGTGCGCGACATGCGGAACGGCGCCCCCGGCGCGGGCAGCGTGCCGCCGTCCGGGCGCGCGAGTGGCTGCATGAACTCGCGGGCGATGACGTGCTCGTTCGCGTAGAGGTCGGCCGCGCTGAGCACCATGCCGCAGACGACGCGCAGCCGCGCGAGCGCGTCGAACAACTCCCGCGCGCCGCGTCGCGCGATCCGCTCCTCCACGATCGACGCCACTTCCTTCGCGTGCTGCTGGCGGTAGGAGGGTTCGTAGAAGCGTTCGTCGAAGGCCAACTCCGGCAGACCCAGCTCGTTCATCGCGTCGCGCCAGAAGTGGCCGCGGCTCAGCGTGAGCGCGAAGTAGCCGTCGGCGGCCGGCACGGGGCCGCCGGTGAAGTCCGGCGGGCGCGGCTTCAGCGGCTCGCCCTCATACTGCGCCGCCAGCAGCGCGGGCGCGAAGCTGGCTACCGTCGCGTCCAGCAGTGAGACGTCGACGTGCTGGCCCTCGCCGGTGCGGTCGCGGTGGAAGACGGCGCCGAGCGCGGCGATGAAGGCGGCGATACCGGCCTGGAACGATGCCTGGTAGCCGCTGCCCTTCAACGGCTCACGCCCGGGGCGCCCGTTGAGCGCCGCCCAGCCAGAAAGCGCGTAGGCGGTGAGGTCGTCCAGGGCCAGGTCGCGCCACGGCCCCTCCTCGCAGGGTCCGAGCGAGACCACGATCAGGCCAGGATTCTCGGCCCGCAGGTCGATAGAGCCGGCGCCCACGGCGAGCAGCCGGTCGGCCGCGTAGCCGGCCAGCAGCAGATCCGCGTCCCGCGCGAGCCGGCGCACTGTCTTCGCGCCCTCCGCAGAAAGCACGTTCAACCCGGCCATACGCTTGCCGGCGTTCAGCCAGCGGAAGAAGGCGCTGCGCTCCGCTCCTTCAACCTCGTCGAAGAAGGGCGGCAGGCCGCGGCCCTCCTCGCCGCCGGGCGGCTCGATCTTGAGCACGTCGGCGCCGAAGCCGGCGAGCAGCCGTCCACAGAACGGCCCGGCCACACCGGTCGAAAGGTCGAGCACGCGCAGATCGTCGAGGGCGGCCATCGTCAGGCTCCCGGAGCGAACGCCTCCGGCCCCACGCTAGCGAACGCCGTTCGCAAAGGCAACGCGGCAAATCGGGCTCAGCACGATTGTTGCCTTCGCCGCGGCGCCGATCACAGCGGCTCGGGCGCCTGCAGCGCCGTGCGGCTCGGGCCGGCTGGAACGCAGGGGGGATTGACCTTCATGCCAGCGGCAGGCGCACGGTGACGGTTGTGCCCGCACCTTCGACGCTGGCGATCTCCACCTGGCCGCCATGCTGCTCGACGATTTCGCGCACGCTGGCCAGTCCCAGGCCATTGCCGCGGATGCGCCCGGCAACGGCCGGGCTGCGGTAGAAGCGCTCGAAGACGCGCGGCAGATCCGCCGCCGGGATGCCGATACCGCTGTCGCTGATCGTCAGCACGGCCTCGCCGCGCACGGGATCGCGGCTGAGCGACACATCGATCGGTCCGCCGTCCGGGCTGTAACGGATGGCGTTACCGAGCAGGTTCGCCACTACGCGCTCCAGCCGCGGGCCATCCCACTGCCCCACCAGCGGCGGACCCGACGCGGCGATCGCCAGCGTATGGCGGGGGCTGCTCAGCCGCTGTATGGCGGCTGCCTGCGCCACGACGGCCTGCAAGTCTACGCGGGCGCGGCGCAGCTCGATCACCCGGCCGGACTCGGCGCGGGCCAGGTCCTCGAGATCGCTCAGCATGGCGTTCAGCCGCGTCGCGGCCGCGCCCACCGGCTCGATCACGGCCGCCACTCGCTCGCTCGTCAGGCCCTCGCCGCGCTCTGCCTGCCGCTCCAGCAGTTGGAGCCCGGTCTGGATCGCCGTGAGCGGAGCACGGAAGTCGTGGGCGAGCGTGTTGAGCAGCTCGTCACGCAGGCGCAGCACGGCCGCCGCCTGTTCGTAGAGCGCCGCGTTCTCCTCGGCGAGCTGTTCGGCCGCCTGCCGCGCCGCCACCTGCGCCGTGATCTCGACGGCGTGCACGGCGCTGCCCAGCAGTGCCCCGTCGGGATCGCGCAGCGGTTGGGCCATGAGCGTGAAGTAGCGATCGTCCACGTCGCCGGCGCCGGCCCGCCGCAGTTGCAGCCGGCACTGCTCGACGGCTACCGGCTCGCCGGACTGCTGCACGGCGTCGAGCGCCGCCAGCAACGCCTGTCCCTGCAGCTCGGGCAGGGCCTCGGCCAGGGGAAGCCCGAGCCGCGCGCGATCGCCGAATACGCCGGCCGCGGCCCGATTGAGATACTGGAGGCGGTGATCGGCGCCGCCCACGATCGCCACCACCGCCGGCAGGCGGCCAATCAGCTCACGCAGCAGGGCGCGCTGCCGCGCGTCCCGCACGAGCACGACATTCGGATCCGGCTGATCGGCCGCCTTTGTCACCTTCACCTCGCCCCATAGAAGGTAGGATCCATTGTAGACGTGTTGAAACAAATCAGCAATTATGCCGTCACAAAACACGCCGCCTTCTCGTGCGGCCGGTCCTCGCGGTATGCTGCGGCAGGCCCGCCCGCCGACGCATTCGTTTCCCGTCATTGCAAGGGCAGGAGCTGGAGGAAGGCATGATTCCAGATGTCGCGGCAACCGCCGCCTGCATCGCCGCCGAGCGGGCGCGCTTTGTACGCTTCTGCCGCGGTCTGACCGAGGCGGAGCTGCAACGGCCCGTGCCGGGCAGTCACTGGATCGTCAAAGACTTCATCAGCCACCTGGCGACGATCGACGCGCCGGTGGCGGCCTGGTTTCGCGACATCGCCGACGGCACGCCGGCGGGCCCCGGCGGCCGCACGGAGCAGGCCAGCACGTGGGACGTGGACCGCTTCAACGACGCGCAGGTGGCGGAGCGCCGCTCGCGTTCGCTGGACGCGATCTTCGCCGAGGCGGCGGACGAACGCGCGGCGCTTGTGTCCGTGCTGGACCGGCTGACCGGCGAGCAACTCGCGCGCACGATACATTTCGGCGGCGACAGCAAACGGCCGCCCGCCGAGATTCCGCTCGGCCGTTACCTGCAGGGATGGTCGCGCCACGACGCGATTCATGTGGCCGACATGCTCAAGGCGCTGCCGGAGCGGCGGGCGGACCCCGCGGTCGCCGCCTGGCTGACCGAGCCAGAGGTCGCGGCGATCGTGGGCATGTATCAACGCGCGATGGACGGGTGAGAGAACACGGAATGGGAATGGCGGACGGAGACTTCGCCGCGGCGTTGGTGGCGCGGGCGGATGCCAACTACCGCGAGCTGTTCCGCGCCATGGCGCGGCTGACGCTGCACGGCATGGTGCAGGAGGACGATGAGCTGCTGCTGGTGCGGTCTGGGCCGTGGTTGCCGCTCAACAACGCCGCGATTGTCAAGCGCCCGCCGGCCGATCCGGCGAGGGCCCTGGCGCGGGCCACGGCGTTCTTCGCGCAGCACGGGCAGTCCTGCGCGCTGATCGCCGCCGGCGCCGCCGCCGAGGCGATGGCGCCCCTGCTCGAGGCCGAGGGGCGCGACGACGATCCCTCGCCCGGCATGATCCTGTCGCCGCTTACGGGCGAGCCGCCGCCGGTGCCTGGGCTCGCCATCGAAGTGGTGCAGGACGTCGCCGGTTTGCAGCTCTACAACGACACGATGACGGCCGGCTTCGGCAACGCCTGGGCGGAGGGCGAGATCCTCGAACAGCGCGTTCTGCTCGACGCGCCGGACCTGACGCACTACCTCGGCTTTTTCGACGGCACACCCGTCGGCACGGCGATGCGCCTGAGCAGCCACCGCATCGCCGGCGTGTTTAGCGTGAGCACGATCCCGGAATATCGCCGGCGCGGGATCGGCGCCGCGCTCACCTGGCGCGCCGCGCTCGACGGGCTGACGGAAGGCTGCGTCGCCAGCGCCCTGCAGGCGAGCACGCTGGGCGAGCCGGTCTACCGGCGCATGGGCTACCGCGACGCGCTCACATACCACCTGTGGCTGCCACGCCTCACCGGGTGAAAAGTGCTGCTCATAGGCCTCGGCAAACATCGCCACGCGGGCCAATATCACTGACGCTGACAAGGTGCCGCGCTTCGTCCACGGTGTAAACGATGCGCCAACCGCCAACCCGCGCCGATCGCCCGCCGGCGGCATTCGTCAGCGGCTTCGTTAGTCGTGGATCGTACGGATCGCGTTGGATGTCGGCAAGACGCTGGCGGATGCGCGGCTCGGCACGAGCGTCGAGTCTGCGGTAATAGGAAGCAGCCTGATGGGAGGGCTCAAGCTCATAGCTCATGCCGGCGCAGGCTTGTCGAGATCGGCGAAGCGCACCGTCTCGCCGCGCGCGATCTCGGCCTCACCGCGCCGCACCCGCTCCAATTCCTCCGCGGTTGAGGTGTCATCCGCGCGGAGGAGCCACTGCACATAGTCCAGGACTTCTGCGATGTCGTCCTCTGTCATCTGCTCGACGAGGTGATGAAGCTCCTCGCGAACCGTCATCGTCGCGCTCCAGTCGCACTTCACCACGTGCCTGCCTTCAGTATACCCGTGCTCATCTCGCAGGCATCCGCGGGTTCGTTCCGCGGCGCTGTGCTAGGCTACGGGCATTCGTGACTGCGCGGAGTGCCTGCCATGCTCGTCTTCGAACATGCGCGCCTGCTTGACTGCACCGGGGCCGACCCGCGAGCGAACACCGCCCTTGTCGTGGAGGACGGGCGCATCGGCCGCATCGGCCCCAGCGGCAGCTTCGCCCTGCCGCGCGGCGCCGAGCTGATCGACTGCCGGGGCCGCACGCTGATGCCCGGCCTCACCGACGCGCACGTGCATCTCTCCGCCGTCGATCTCAGCCTCGCCGGACGCACGAACGAGCCGGCGCCCGTCGTCGCCCTGCGCATTGCCGCGCTGATCGAAGCGACGCTGCAGATGGGCTACACCACCGTGCGCGACGCCGGCGGCCTGACCTGGGGCTTCAAGGAGGCCGTGCGCCTCGGTCTGATCGCCGGGCCGGACCTGCTGATCGCAGGCGGGGTGCTCTCGCAGACGGGCGGCCACGGCGACGGCCGCGGCCGCAGCGACTACGGCGTGCCTCACAACGACAGCCAGGTCCGGGCGCAGTCGTACATCGTGGACGGCCCGGACGAGGTGCGCAAGGCCACGCGCGAGGCGTTGCGCCGCGGCAGCGACCAGATCAAGGTCATGGCCAACGGCGGCGCCATGTCGCCCACCGACGAGATGACCTCGCCGCAGTTCACGGTCGAGGAGCTGGCGGCAGCCGTGTACGAGGCGAAGGCCGCCGGCACCTACGTGATGGCGCATACGTATACGCCGCAGTCGATGCAGAACTGTATCGAGGCCGGCGTGCGCTCGCTGGAGCACGGCAACTTCCTCGACGAAGAGACGGCCGTGCGCATCAAGGAGAGCGGCACCTTTCTCGTGCCCACGATCGTGACCTACGAGCAGATCGCCGCCTACGGCGAAACGCAGAACGTGCCCGAGAACCAGATGCGCAAGATCCGCCAGGGGCTGGACGGCGCCTTCACCGCGCTGGAGATCGCCGTGCGCCACGGGGTGACGATCGCCTCCGGCTCGGACCTGCTGGGGCCGATGCAGCCGATGAAGGCGCGCGAGCCGCTGCTCAAGGCGAATGTGATGGGCACGATGGCGGCGCTGATCGCGACGACGCAGACCAATGCCCGCCTCTTCCGCCTGGAGCAGGAGATCGGCACGGTCGAGACGGGCAAGCGCGCCGACCTGATCGTGGTCGACGGCGACCCGACGGTCGCGATCGACTGCCTCGCCGACGCGGCCAACGTCCACGTCGTCGTCAAGCACGGCAACGTCGTCAAAGACGTGCAAGCTGAGACGGCACTGGCCGCGACAGGCTGAGCAGCGGTTCGCGCCGCTGCTTCGGCGGGGGATGGCTCGGTTTGGCGAGCTTTGTGCGGCAAACTCACATGCCGGCCGGCGCGCCTTCTTGCCTCGTCGGCGATCCGCCGCGATACTCAACTTGTGACACCGGGCACAAGCTGGAGGACCGCGATGAGCACCACGACGCCGCTGGCCGAGACGCTGCCGCTGGGCGGTGAGGCCGCGGCCAGGCTCTCCGGCATGGGCGTGGTGCGCAGCGCCCTGGCCGAGGTGCGGCTGGGCAACGCCGAGTTCCACGCCTACCTGGCGCAGCTGATCCGCGAAGCGCGGCGATCGGTCGACGACTACGTGATCCCCGAGGGCCGGCCCGACCCGTACGACCCGGAGATCCTGCGCGCCTACGCCACCGCCAACCGTAACGGCGTACGCACCCGCACGTTGATCAGCCCCGCACATCTCACGCTCGTGCAGAAGACGTACGACCCGAACTTCGAGATCAACGCCTTCCTGCAGAAGTTCCCGCACATCCGCGTGGTCGAGCAGGTGCATGCGCCCTTCACCGTGATCGACGGCGAGCGCGTGCTGCTCAACGTCAAAGACCCGCTAGAACCGGACGAGTACATCATCTCGGTCTGCGTTTGGGACCGCGAGCTGGCCGCGCTGCTCACCGAAAAGTTCGAAGTGCTGTGGGCGGGCGGCAGGTCCTCGGTGTGAGCATCGCGCCGCTCGGGTGACACGCGCGGCCGGCGCTCAAAGATCGCGGATCGCCGGCATCACCGCCTTGCCGATCAGCTCGAAGGAGCGCAGCATCAGCCGGTGGTCGCCCGTAATGTGGCGCACCATCACTTCTTCGAAGCCAAGCCCGCGGTAGTAGCGCAGCCGCTCGACCACGGTCTCGGTGCCGCCCACGATCAGCTCGTCTTTGCCGGTGCCGCGGTAGCCTTCCGCCAGCACGCGGTCGACCTCGGCGTGCGCCGCGGCGTCGCTCTCGGCCACGAAGATGTCGCGGCGCAGCACGGCGCGCGGCGTACGGCCCGCCGCCCGCGCCGCCTCGCGGTAGACGGCGAGTTGCCGCACGACCTCCGCATCGGTGGCGTTCTGTCCCGTGAGCCAGGCGTCCCCGAAGGCGCCGGCACGCGCCGCCGCGGCCGGCACGGTGCCGGCGAGCCAGATTTCGACCGGCACGCGCGGCAACGGACTGATGCTCACGCCGTCGAGCGTGCTGTAACGCCCGCTGAAGTTCACCCGCTCGCCCGCGAGCAAGGAGCGCAGCACGGTCGCCAGCTCCTCCAGCCGCCGCGCCCGGCTGCGCATCTCGATGCCGAAGGCCGCAAAGGCCCGCGCGTTGCCGCCGTTCGCTAGGGTCACGATCAGCGGTCCCTGCGCGAAGGCCGCGATCGTGCCAAGCTGCTCGGCCAGCAGAACCGGGTGGTAGAACGGCGCCAGCAGCACCACGCCTGCGGGCATCGCGCCGGTCTCGGCGAGGAGCCGCGCCAGAGTCGGCAACGGCGAGAAGCAGTTGGCGTAGCCGGCCGGAATCGCGTGGTTGTCGCCGACGAGCAGGCCGTCGAGCCGCGCCTCGCGCGCCGCGGCGGCGACTTCGAGCAGGTTCCGCGCCTGCTCCGCCGTGTCGAAGGCGCCCATCGGCCGCTCGATGAAGCTGCCGGGCGGCATGGCGGCCAGCGTCTGCTTGAACTGGCGGTCGGTCTGCGGCCCGGTGGGAAAGAGGAAGCGAAGCGAGGTGCCGAGTTTCATCTGGCGGCCTCCCAGCGGCAGGGCGCGGTCCTACCCCGGCCGAGGGACAGCACGGGGCCGGCAGTTGCTGCAAATAGTACGCTAACTTGACAAACAGAATGCTGTCAACGCCGCGGCGGGTCGCGCTTGTGCGCGGCGCCTGCAGCATTGATCGCCGGTGCGGTACAGATCCGCGTTGACCAACTGTCCTGCAACTCCGTACAATAGTGCGGTGAACGCACAGCCGCCTGCACGCGCACCGCTGTACACGCAAAGCGGCCCGTCGCGCCGCGTCGCGCCGATCCCCCTCGATCGTCTTCCATTTCGGCGGGATCTCCGACCGGAGCAGGAGCAGGAGCAATGAGGGCCGGCGGCGAGCGGCCGCCGCTCCGTGCCGCCTTCGCTTCGCTGCGCGTCCACAACTACCGCCTGTACTTCTTCGGCCAGCTCGTCTCCCAGATCGGCACCTGGATGCAGTCCACGGCGCTGTCGTGGTTCGTGCTCAGCCGCACGCACTCCGCCTTCGCCCTTGGCGCCGTCTCCATGTTCCGCACGCTGCCGGTGCTGCTCTTCGCCCTCGTCGGCGGCGTGATTGCCGACCGCCTGCCCAAGCAGCGCCTGCTGATCGGCACGCAAAGCGGCCTGGCGCTCCAGGCGACGATCCTCGCCGTGCTCACGGGCAGCGGCCTGATCACCTTGCCGCTGATCTATGCGCTTGCCGTCGCGCAGGGCGTCTGCAACGCGCTCGACAATCCCGCGCGCCAGTCGTTCGTCATGGAGATGGTCGGTCCGCGGGACGTTCCGAACGCCGTGGCGCTCAACTCCTCGCTCATCCAGATGACGCGGCTCGTGGGGCCGGCGCTGGGCGGCATCACGATCGCCACGCTGGGCACTGCGCTTTGCTTCTACATCAACGCGGTCAGCTTCGCGGCGGTGCTGATCGGCCTGCTGATGATGGACCCGAGCCGCTTCTACGCCGCCGAGCGCCCACGCCGCGCCGCCATCCTGCGCCAGCTCGGCGAGGGGCTGCACTACGCCGTGACTACGCCGGACATCATGCTGGCGATGATCACGATGGCCGTGCTCGGCACCTTCGGCTATAACTTCCAGGTGATCATCCCGCTGATCGCGCAGTTCGTGCTGCACACCAACTCGGTCGGCTTCGGCCTGCTCACCTCGTCGCTGGCGGTCGGCTCGCTGACCGCGGCATTCGGCGTAGCCTGGCTGGGGCGCGGCTCGCGGCGCAGTCTGCTGGCCGGCGCGGCCTGCTTCAGCGTGGTGCTCCTGAGCGTGGGCTTTGCGGGCATGTGGCTGCTGGTGGTGCCGATGCTTGTGGCGCTGGGGCTGAGCAGCACCGTCTTCACCGCGACCAACAACGCGCGGTTGCAGTTGATCGCGCCGCCCCACCTGCGCGGGCGGGTGATGAGCATCAATACGCTGCTGTTCCAGGGCTCGACGCCGCTCGGCAGCCTGATCGTCGGCGGCCTGGCCGAGCGCGCCGGCGTGCAACCGACGGTCGCGCTGATGGGCGGCCTCTGCATCCTCGGCGTGCTCGCGTCGCTGCTGTACCTGCGCCGCACGCGCGATCGCCTTGTGCCGCCCGGCGAGGAGTTCAACCGCCGGCCGGCGTCGGCGGGGGGCGCGGTAGCCGCGGGCGGCGGCTCCTAGCCTGTCTCATCTTTGCAACACGTCGATCGTTGCAATCGCTGTCTGCATGTCATACTGTCTGACAGAGATTCGGCGGCGGGTGCGGTGCGAGCGCCCCGGGCCGCGGCCTGCCGAATCAGCCCGGGGCGATGCGAGGGGCCTTCCCGATGACTACGGACGTGCCGCAGCAGGAGATCGCCAGCGAGGCCGTCCGTCCCGCCCAGCGCGTTTCGCTGCGCGAGCAGGTGGCCGACGAGTTGCAGCGGCTGATCGTGGGCGGCGCCATCGCCGCCGGCGCCGCCCTGCCCTCCGAGGCCCAGCTCGGTGAGACCTTCCACTGCAGCCGCAGCGTCGTGCGCGAGGCGTTGCGCGACGTGGAGCAACGCGGCCTGGTCGTGCGCGCGGAGAACGGCCGCGCCCTGATCGTGCAGCCGGCGTCGCTCGATACCGTCAGCCGCGCCGTGCACATTTATATGGAGCTGGGCCAGGTCACGTTCGCCGAGCTGTTTGAAAGCCTGGAGCTGCTCGACCCGGTCGCCTCGGCGCTGGCGGCCGAGCGCGGCGACGGCGCCACGCTCGACGCGCTGCGAGCCTTGAACGAGCCGGCGCGGCTCACCCTCGCCAACCTGGTCGAGGTCGAGGTCGCGTTCCACCTGCGGCTGGCGCAGGCCAGCGGCAACCGCCTGTTCGTGGCGGCCTGGAAGCCGATCCTCGACGCGCTGGCGATCGCCAACGCAGAGGTCGCGCCGCTGATGGGCACGCCGGCCTTGACCGGCACACGGCGCGCCCACGACGAAGTGATTCGCGCCGTCGCCGCGCACGATGCCGCGGCCGCGGCGGCCTGGTCGCGCCGGCACTGCGCCGCTTTTCGCCGCGGGCTGGACCTGCTGGGCCGCTCGGCGCGCGATCCGGTGCGGCCGTTGCAGTAGAGTGCTCGGCAGATCTGCCGGCAAGCGATTCACGGCGCCGTCCATCAGTTCAGAGGCCGTGTAGCCACGGCGACAGCACGAGGAGGCAGACGATGACGACGACCGCGCCCGCCACCGCTCCCGCGGTCACGGTGCCGCGCGAGTTCAACACGGCGGCGGAATACATCGATCGGCCGATCGGCGCGGGCCACGGCCAGCGCATCGCCTACATCTGCGGCGATGAACGGGTGAGCTACGCGCAGTTGCAGCGGCGGGTGAACCAGACGGCGAACGCGCTGGCGGCGCTCGGCGTGGAGATGGAGCAACGCGTCGTCGTGCTGCTGCCGAACCAGCCCGAGTTCGTGTACGCGCTGTTCGGCGCCATGCGCATCGGCGTCGTGGCGGCGGCGATGAGCACCGCGATCCAGCCCGCAGAGCAGGCGCTCTTGCTGGCCGACAGCCGCGCCCGCGCCATCGTCGTCAGCGAGGCGCTGTGGGCGCCGCTGCGCTCGCGCCGCGCCGAGTTCCCGCTGCTGAAGCATGTGTTCGTCGTCGGAAACACAGCGCCTGCGCCCGGCGAGCACGACTTCGCGGCGCTGGTCGAGGCGGCCTCTCCTGAATGCGCCACGGCGCCGACCACCGCCGACGATGTAGCGCTCTGGCTGCACACCTCGGGCAGCACCGGCACGCCGAAATGGGCCGTGCACCTGCACCGCAATCTGCCCCACGCCGAACAGCTCTACGCCGCGCCCTTCATCGGCCTGCGGCCCGGCGATGTGCTGCTGGCCGGTCCTTGCTTCCACGCCTACCCGCTTGGTCTGGCGACGTACTTCGCCCTGCGCGCCGGCGCGACCGTGGTGCTCAACCGCGAGCGCTCGACACCGGCGCGCATGTTCGAGCTGATTGCGCAGCAGCAGGTCACGGTGTTCGCGGGCGTGCCCACGCTCTACGCGCAGATGCTGCAAGCCGCCGAGGGGCGGAGCCTCGCCTTGCCGAGCGTGCGCATCTGCCTCTCCGCCGCCGAGCCGCTGCCCGCCGAGATCCACCGTCGCTGGCAGGAGCGCTTCGGGGTCGAAATCCTGGACGGCATCGGCACGACCGAGGCGCTGCACGTCTTCATCAGCAACCGCGCCGGCGAGAGCCGCCCCGGCAGCTCGGGCAGAGCCGTGCCGGGCTACGACGTGCGTCTGCTGGACGAGCAGGGCAACGAGGTCGCCGACGGCGAGATCGGCAACCTCGTGATTCGCGGCGGCAGCCTCTTCGCCGGCTACTGGAACCAGATCGACACCTCGCGGCGGGTCTTGCAGGGCCAGTGGTATCACACCGGCGACAAGTATCTGCGCGACGCCGACGGCTTCTACTATTACTCCGGCCGCGCCGACGACATGCTGCGCGTCAGCGGCCACTGGGTATCGCCGGCGGAGGTGGAGGCGGCGCTGATCGCCCACCCCGCCGTCGTCGAGGCGGCCGTCGTCGGCAAGGCGGACGCGGACGAGCTGATCAAGCCGCAGGCGTTCGTGATCCTGCGCGAGGGCGTGGCGCCGAGCGAGGCGCTGGCGGAGGAGCTGAAGGTGCACGTAAAGGCGACGATCGCGCCGTATAACTACCCGCGCTGGATCGAGTTCGTCGCCGACCTGCCCAAGACCGCGACGGGCAAGATCCAGCGCTTCAAGCTGCGCGCGCCTGCCTCCTGATTCTGAGCGATCACCGATGCAGCCTTATCCGGCGTGATGATCGCGCGGCACGATGAGCAGATGTTCATCGCCCGGCGCCGGCCGGCTCGCCCACGGCGTGCCGCGCAATGGGGGCATGGTCGGGCGACCCACTAACCGGAGCGAGCGTGGGCGGCGGCGTCCGCCCTCTCCGCGCGGCAACCGAATCCACCCGGTGCTCCGCCTCCGGTGTGACGAAGGCGTTGTAGAGCGGGTGCTCGAACAGGTGGCAGACGTAGAGCTGCTGGTTCCATGCGGACGGCCGGACGCGCGTGAGCCAGAAGCCGTTCGGCTGGCAGAGCTTGCGCGGGCTGTCCCGCTCATTGAACTCGCGGATCGCCAGCAGCTCCCCCGTGTACTCGTTATACAGCCCCGACTCGTGCACGGTGTCGTCGAAGTAGCAGAACACCCGCGGCAGGTAGCGCGTGCTCGCCCCGGCGAAGATCGCCAGCGCATCGACGGTCGAGCTGTAGTAGTCCACGTCGAAGGAGACGAAGCCGACCGGCGGGAACGCCCCGGTCCGGACGAACGGCGGCACGGTCTCGCGCACATCGCCGAGCACCAGCTCCGCCCGGCGCAGGCGCGGGCGCAGCGCGGCCTGGTCCATGCGGTAGAAGCCGCCGCGGTAGACGTAGGGCAGATCGCGATAGTCGCGCGGCCGCGGCAATCCCTCGGACATGTCGAAGCCGAAAATGCGGAAACGCACACCGGTCGCGCGCTGCACATCGGCGGCGATGCGCTCCATCGCCAGCAGCCCGGCGCCCTTTGCCACGCCGAACTCGATCAGCGAGAGCACGGGGATGCCGAGCGCCCTGGCCTGCCGCGCCGCCTGCAGGATGCCGTAGGCGTAGGCCGGCCGGTCGAAGAGGTCGAGGGCAACGCGGGTCTTCAACGAGATGCCGGGCAGGCGGCACAGCAGGTAGGCCAGCCCGCTGGCCGGCTGGGCAAGGGTTCGCACGATCGTCGTCAACACGGTAGATTCATCTCCTTTGTCTCCAGTGTCTCCAGTCCTCCCCTCCTCCCGTCTCCCCTGTCTCGTTCGTCTCCGATGCAGGCCGGCCGCTTACCGCTCCGCTTGGACGGGCCGCAGCAACGGGCGCAGTCGGGTGCAGAGCAGGACGGTTGCCGCCGCTCCCTGGCTGACCACCGCGGCGACGCCCGCCCCGGTGATGCCGTAGACCGGCAGTAGGGCGAACAGCAGCGTGAGGAAGACGAGGCTGATGCCGCCCTGCACGAGCGCGATATCGCGCGTGCGCCGCTGCACGCGCGCGATGCTGAAGTACAGCGATACCAGGCTGTTGGGGATCTCGTTGAGGGCGAGCAGCCGCATCAACGTGCCGCCGTGCGCCGCGTAATCGTGCCCCAGCAGGCCCAGCAGCCAGGGACCGAACAGCAGCACGCCGGCCGAGGCCAGCACCACCAGGCGCATCACGTGGACGATCATCTGACGCGCATAGGCCGAGAGGCGCTCTTCATCGAGCGCGCCCTCGACCGTCAGCGAGGTCGCCATGTTTGAGGAGAACTGTGCGAACGCCGAGGCGATCACCCAGGGCAGGTAGAAGTACGCGTTCGCCCGCACGCCCAGCTCGGCGGCGACGATCAGCGGCGGCAGCGCGACCAGGGTCAGCCCAAACAGCGAGCCGGCATACTCGCCGGCGCTGTAGCACACGAAGCGCGACAGCGAGAACGGCTCGCCTTCCGCCTCTGCTGCCCGCGGGCGCCGCAGCAGCCGGCCGAAGATCAGCGCACTGATCGGCAGCACCGCCAGCGCCGCCGGCGCCGTGTAGGAGACGAAGATGCCCGAGGGCGGCAGCGCCGCCGCCAGCACAAGCAGCAGGCCGATCTTGGCGACGGAGAACAGGGCGTTCTCCAGCGGCACCCAGGCGACCCGCCGCAAGCCGATCAGGACGCTGTCCTGCACGTTGAAGAGACACCAGAAGGCAAGCGCGGGGATGAACCACAGCGGCGTGATCTGCGCCCGGTCGAGGAACGCCGCCGGGATCAGCCCGCCGCGCGCCCCGGCGATGAAGAGGGTGCCGATGCCCAGGGCCAGCAGCACGATCGCCGCATAGCAGCCGAGCACCAGCCGCGCCGTGTGCCGCCCTGCGCGGGGCACGAAGCGGATCAGCGTGGCGTTCAACTCGAAGCGGGAGAGCGCGGCCAGCAGGCTGATCGCCGCGATCGCGGCCGAGTTGGCGCCGACTACGTCCGCCGGGTAGCGGCGGGCCGCCAGCGCCCAGTAAAGCAACCCGAGCACAGAGGTGACGCCGGCGTTGACCAGCAGGATGTAGCCGTTGCGGAACAGCGGGGCGCGCAGATGCGTGAGGCGGCTGGTAAGCCATGGCAGACGCACCACCGGCCCGTCGAGCAGGCGCTGCGCCCTCATGGCACGAGCACCCCCTGGCGACTGGCCGCGGCAGCGATGGGCATCGTGACCGTGCCCCTGTGCCCTGCTCTGACTCGATCGGCCAGGCGCAGGGCCAGCGCGATCACGGACAGCGTGGGGCTTGCATATCCTCCGGTCGGGAAGACCGAGCTGCCGGCCACGTAGAGATTGGCGAGGTCATGCACGCGGCAATCGGCGTCTACCACGCCGCAGCGCGGGCTGGCGTGCATGCGCGTGGCGCCCAGGTGGTGGTGCGAGAGGGTGGGCGGCACCTGGTCCGGCGAGGGGCGAAAGTAGCCGATGCCGGCGCTCGCGCATTCGCCGGCGAACAGATCGAGGACGCGCCGCACACGCTCCCTGTCGGCCTCGCGCCAGCGCCACTCGACCCGCGCCCGCGGCTGCCCCAGTGAATCGCGCGTGGCCGCCAGCGTAACGCGGCTTTCGGGACATGGCGCCTGCTCCGTCAGGCAGAGCGTGTCGTAGGCGACGAAGCCGCGCCCACCGAACGGCCCCGCCGACCAGCCGCCCCAGCCCAACGCCGGCAACAACGGCTGCGGCCGGGTCAGCAGGCGCAGCAGCGGCGGCGCCAGGTCTGCTCCGGCCTGCCTCGCGGTCCAGAGGCAGGCCCGCGCATCTCCGCGCAGCAGCAGGCGCGGGCGCCGGAGCACTCGCCAGGCAGCCGCCGTCGCCGCGATCGCCGCCGGCCGAGGCACGGGGAAGAGCATCATACCGAGGTTTGGCAATGCGTCGCGCTGCCGGGCTGCCTCGGAAGGCGCGAGGTGGCCCATCACCGGCGTGCCGAAGGCATGGTGCACGTCGTACAGCCCCGCGTGGCGCAACGTCTGCGCGGCGAAGGGCACGAGCAGGCCGCTGCGCACCTGCGGATGCTCCATCAGGAAGCGGCCGACGAGGTCGTGCCCGTTGCCCAGCCCGGCCGCGTGGCGCCGGCGCGAGAGCAGCAGCAGGCGGGCGTTTTCGATGCCGCCCAGCGCCAGCACGAACGTCCGCGCCGCCACCGTGAAGCGGCGCCCGTTGCCTGCGGCGACGCTTGCCCGCTCTACCGCGGTTCCGGCGTCGTTGGTCTGCAGCTCCAGTACGGTGGCGTGCTGGTACAGCGTGGCGAACTGGTGAGCGACGAGCTCGTCGCGGTATGACGAGGTGAACACCGAGCGCCGCCCGATCTGGAAGACGCGCGTTTCGATAGTTGCCTCAGGCAGCGGCGATGCCGGTGTCTTCGGCGTCTGCCAGGCCCGCCCGTCGTAGGCGAAGGGGCCGATCCGGCAGACACGCTGCGCCCGCCGGTAGTACGGCAGCAGCGTCTCGACGCCGAAAGGCCAGCCGCTGTGCGGCAGCCAGTCGCGCCGCTCAAAGTCGAGCGGGCTGAGCGGCAGGAAGCGCCCGCCGGGCTTGCGAAAGCCGATCCGTTCCGCCCAGCCGTGCGCCGTGCCGCCCACCCGGCGCCGGCGGGTGTCGCGTAGCGGCTGCTGCCAGTCGCCGTCGATCTCACCGCCGGCCAGATCCTGCGCTCCGTCATCGGCGTCGAGTCCGCCGCTTTCCAGCAGGCAGACGCGCAGCCGGGCGCCCGCCAGTTCGCGCGCCACGGTGATGCCGGCCGGGCCGGCGCCGATGATGCAGACATCGGCCGATAGCGTCGCGCCGTCCGGCAGCGCATTAGCATCGATCAGCATCGCGCGGCTCGCGCCGAGGGCGCGCCGGCCGGCGCCGAACATGCGCCGTTGAGTGCCGGCTGCTTCTGCGCCGCTGCCGTTGCCCCTGGGATCGGCCCCGCCTGAGCGGCGCGCTCGTGCTCTCTGCCCCGGCGCCAGGCAAGGGCGGCGCTGCCCCAACGGACGGCGACGCGCGGCGCAACGACGGAGGCCGCCGCGGTCAGCAACAGCTCCGGCGAGAGCAGGGTGCGCGGGCTGCAAACGACGGCACGCGCCACGTCAGCCACGGCGCCCCGACGGCCGCGGCCGCCCGGCAGGATGCGATGCTGGCCGGCGCGCTGCAGGTGTGATCGGGCGACGGCGGCACGCACCATGCGCTGCTCGGCCGGCGCGACCGGGCGGCGCGAACGGTGCGTTGCCAGACCGGAGAGCAGCGCCGCTCCCATCGGCGTGGACGCTTCGCCGCTGGTGCGGTTCTGCATGAAGCGCTGGTTGCCGTCCGAGCGGCCGCGCACGGTGTACTCCAGCAGCGGCGCGCTGATGTAGGCCACGTCGCCGTAGGCGGCGGCGCGCAGCGTGAAGTCGTGGTCCGAGCAGAGGCCGACCTCGGGGCGAAAGAAGCCGCCCATCTCGGCCAGCACGTCGCGCGCCACGGCGATCGAGCCGATGTTCCACTCCGGCATGCCCGGCTCGGCCAGCAGCTTCAGCCAGGAGCGGGCGGTGTAGCGCCCGTCGCAGCCGCGTTTGACGCGCTGCGAGCCGTAGTACCGGCGCTCGGCCGGCGTGCCCTCCGGCGTCACCCGCCGGCAGGCCGTGACCACCAGGGCCAGCCGTCGTCCGCTTACCGCCGGCGCGGTGATGCGCGACGCCATCCGCTCCAGGCAGGCAGGATGCAGCCGGTCGTCGGCGGAGAGCAGTTGCAGCCAGTCGTAGTCGCAAAGCAGCGCTGTACGGTTGAAGTTGCTGTAGGTGTCGACGTGGGTGCGCCAGTGTTTATAACGAATGCGCGGGTCGGGATAGGCCGCGACCAGGGCGCGCAGGTCGTCGTTCGAGTCGTTGTCGCCGATCACCAGCTCCCAGTGTGGGTACGTCTGGGCGCGCACGCTTTCGATCGCGCCGCCCAGCCACTCGGCGTCGTTCCACACCGGGATAAAGACCGAGAACGCAGGGGTCACAATCCGTCTCCACACGGCACGCCCAGGGCGGGGGCGCGGCGCGCCGGCCGTGTTATGGTCGGGCCGCCGCGACGGCCTTCTTGCGGGGTCTTGGCCCGACCGCTGGCTCCGCGGTCAGCGCCTGATCAAGCAGATCGTGGCCGCGGCCGCCCTTCGTCACGACGAAGTCGCCGAGGACGAGAAAGTCCAGCCCAGACGAGTAGAAGGTGCGGATGGCGTCCTTCGGCGAGCAGACGATCGGCTCGCCGCGCAGGTTGAACGAGGTATTGAGCAGCACCGGCACGCCGGACAGCCGGTCGAACTCCGCGATCAGCTCCCAGTAGCGCGGGTTCACTTCACGTCCCACCGTTTGCACACGGGCGCTGCCATCGGCGTGCGTCACCGCGGGGATGACGTCGCGCTTGTCGGGGCGCACGTCGAAGGTGAGGATCATGAAGGGCGAGGGATGCGCCGGCGTGAAGTACTCGGCCATCCGCTCTTCGAGACACGAGGGCGCAAACGGCCGCCAGCCTTCGCGGAACTTCACGCTCTCGTTGACGCGATCCTTCATCTCCGCTCTACGCGGGTCCGCCAGGATCGAGCGGTTGCCGAGCGCCCGCGGCCCGAACTCCACACGGCCCTGGAACCAACCCACGATCTGCCCCTGGCAGAGCAACCGGGCGGTCACGCGCGTTACGTCACACACCCGGCGCCAAGGCAGCTTGTAGGCCCGCAGCGCTGCCTCGATCTCCTGCTCGCCGTACTCCGGTCCGAAGTAGGCATCCTCCATGACCGCGCGCGGCACCGCCTGGCCCAGCGCCGCGTAGGCGCCCAGGGCCGCGCCAAGCGCGGTGCCGTCATCGGTGGCCGCCGGCTGAACGAAGATGCGGTCGATCAGGCCGGAGGTGAGCAGCTTGCCGTTGGCCTTGGAGTTCATCGCCACGCCGCCCGCCAGGCAGAGGTTGCGGCTGCCCGTGCGCCGCACGCCTTCATGCACGACGCTGAACAGGGCTTCCTCGGTCGCCTGCTGCACGGCGGCGGCCAGATTCTTGTCCTGTTGGGAAATGTGCTCCTCCGGGTTGCGCCGCGGCCCGAAGCGTTCGAGCAGGTAGGAAAGGTCGCTCCAGTGCCGCCCAACCAGCTCCTTGCCGTTCACGCGGTAGCCATGGCGGGTGCGGCGGCAGTAGGCGCGCAGATCGACCGTGGGCCGGCCGTAGGCGGCGAGTCCCATCACCTTCCACTCGTCCGCCAGCCGTTCGAAGCCGAGCAGATCGGTGAACGCCTCGTAGAACAGGCCCAGCGATTGCGGATAGGGGTAAACGCGCCGCGGCAGCAGCCGCCCCTCGCGGCCGTGGTAGATGGTCGTGGCCTGCCAGCCGCCGCGCCCATCGAGCACCAGCACCAGCGCATCGTCGAAGCCGGAGAGTGCGAACGCGCTCCAGGCGTGCGCCTCATGATGATCGATGTAGAGCAGCGGTGCCGCTTCGCGCCCGAACTCGCGGCGCAGCCGGCGCCTGCCGCAGCCATGCACCTGCTCACGCGCCGCCTCCAGCAGTTGAAACCAGGTCCAGTAGGCGCTGCGTGCGATCTCGCCGCGCAGCGCCTGGCGGAAGCTGTGCAGCGGCGTCGCCCCCGGCCGGTTCCAGCCGAAGGCGACCGCGTCCAGGTCGCGAAGCTCGACACCGGCATGGTCAAGTGCGGCGCGGATGGCCTGGACGGGAAAGCCGCGGTCCTTCTTGATGCGTGAAAAGCGCTCCTCAGCGGCGGCGAAGACGATACGCTCGCCGTCCAGCAGCGCGGCCGACGAGTCGTGAGAGTAGCAGTTAATCCCTAAGACAAGCATGTGTTGGGGCCACCTCCTCACCAGCCTCCACCCGGAGTGAACCGTGATCACGCGGTCGGCGCGCTCAGGCGACGCTCCCGGCCGCTGCCCGCGTCCCGGCGCCGAAACGGCGATGCTGCTCATGCCGCAGCCAGTCGCAGAGCCGGCCCTGCGGCAGCGTCACATCGGCGTAGGTGAGTACCTGATCGCGTGGGATATCGCGCAGCAGGTGGCAGCCCTCGGCCACGCCCATAGGTAGCAATCGCTCCCGCGCGGTAACGTCGGCGTTTTCGCACTGGCCGTAGGTCATGTACTGGCCGATGCCGTCCAGCGTCTCGCCGGCCTTGAGGCCGATCTTCGCCGTGGCCACGACTTCCACGCGCGGCCCGGCGAGCGGCGTGAGCACCGCGTCGTGGAAGAGCACGGCACGCGCCAGCGAGAGCGGCGCCTCGAAGTGGCAGAGGTGGTAGGGCGTGTAGAAGCTGTACAGCGGCCCTTCGCCCAGCTTGTAGAGGTTCAGATAGTGCCGCTGCTTCGCGTCGTCGTGCGCGGCGAGCACGTACACGCCGGGGCTCGGCTTCGCTCCGACGACGTAATCGACGATGCCGCCCAGCGCTTCGAGCTCGGCCACGTCGTAGGTCTGGGTCAGCTCGTCGATGTGGCCGGCGAAGTCGCGGCCGATCATGCCGCGCTGCGAGACGCACATCCCCGTGCCGTTTGCCACGATCGCCTGTTCGAAGGAGATCTTGCTGCCGTCGGCGAAGCTGGTGACCATCGACGGCGTCTGCCCCCAGCGTTTGGCGAAGCCCTCCTGCGTGGTCGGATTGCGGTAGGGGTCTTGCAGGCCCTTAATGTTGCCGCAGACCAGCGGCCGCAGGCCGATGCTTCGCACGAAGCGGACGAGGTTCATCTCCACGCCGGGCTGGTCGCCGTCGCAGGCGCTGAGCACGACGCCGGCGCGGTCGGCGTAGGTCTTGAGGATCGGGCCGACCGTGCCGTCCAGCTCAGCGTTCATCAGCACGACGTGCTTGCGGTGCTCGATCGCCTTCAGCACGATCTGCGCCGCGTATTCGACCGTGCCCGTCACCTCAAGCAGCGCGTCGATCCGGCCCGCCTCACAGAGCAGCAGCGGATCCTGCGTTACCGCCGGAATGCCGGTTTCGATCGCGCGGTTGAGGGCGGCGACGCTGGAGACTTCCACGACTTCATCCAAGCCGGCCTCAACGTAGGCGCGGCGCGCCTTGGCCACGGTGCGGTTGGCGATCGCGGCCAGCGTCATGCCCGGTACGGAGTTGACGATCTGGTTAGCCAGGCCGCGGGCCATGAAGCCGGCGCCGATCATGCCCACCTTGATCGGGTCGTGCGCCTCTTCGCGGGCGCGCAGAGCGCTGTCCACGATGATCACGATCGCGCTCCCGCCGGCTGTGGCAGCAGCGGCCAGCCGGCATCCTTCTCCGAAATCACCTGCACCGGCAGCGGCCAGGCGATGGCGAGCCGCGGGTCGTCGAAGCGCAGGCCACGCTCTCGGCCCGGCGCGTAGAACTCGCTCACCTGGTAGGCGACTTCGCTGCCGTCCGCCAGCGTCTCGTAGCCGTGCGCGAACAGCTCGGGCACGTAGAGTGCCAGCCGGTTCTCCGCCGAAAGCTCGACGCCGATGTGCTGCATGTAGCTGGGCGAACCGGGACGCAGATCGACGATCACGTCGTAGATCGCGCCGCGCGTGCAGCGCACCAGCTTCACCTCGGCCGAGGGCGGCAACTGATAGTGCATGCCGCGCAGGGTGCCGCGCTGGTAATTGAACGACGTGTTGCACTGAACCACCGCTGACTGCAGGCCGTGCTCGCGGAACTCCTCCGCGCAAAAGCTGCGGGCGAAGAAGCCACGTTCATCGCCGTGCTCCTCCAGCCCGACGATGAAGGCGCCCACCAGGGCCGTCTCTGTAAACTGCACGCTTTACTCCGTATACGCGGTTTGGTAAGAGACGCGGGCTGCGCCGCGGCCGATCAGTGCGGGGCGGGCCGTACCCCCGCGACGAAACGCAGGCTCTCGTCGACGTTGCCCGCGTCGCGCAGGCGTTGCAGCTGCGCCAGGCGCACGCAGCCGTCGGCGCTGCGGAAACCGACCCGCTGCAGGTTGGCGACGAGGTCCTGGACGCCGCGCCGCAGGTCGAAGGCGCAGGCGAAGCCGGGCAGCAGCTCGCGGATGCGACCGAAGCGCACGCGGTAACTGCGCTTGTCCGGGCCGGCGCCTTCGGCCCTGCTCAGCCGCGCCCCCGGCGTCAGCTCGGCGATCGCCCGCGCCACATCGATGATCTGGTAGTTCTGCTCGTCCGCGCCCACGTTGACGATCGCCCGGTTGAGGCGGGCGGCGGGCGCCGCCAGCGCCAGGGTGAACGCCTGCGCAATGTCGCCGATGTGCACCAGCGGACGCCAGGCCGAGCCGTCGCTGTTGAGCCGGATCTGCCCGTTGAGCAGCGCGCCGGTGACCAGGTCGTTGACGACCAGGTCGGTGCGCAGGCTTGGCGAATAGCCGAAGGCCGTGGCGTTGCGGAAGGAGGCGACGCAGAACGCGTCGTTGGCCAGGGCCGCGAGCTGTGCCTCCGCCCGGATCTTGGAGATGCCGTAGTCCGTCACCGGTCGCGGCTCGGACGTCTCGTCTACCCAGTCCTCCTCGGCCGCGCCGTAGACGCTGCACGAGGAGGAGTTGAGGAAGCGCCGCACGCCGGCCTCGCGCGCCAGCCGCGCCAGCCGCACGGTGGCATCCACGTTCACCGCGTGGGTCAGCTTCGGGTCGAGCTGTCCGAGCGGGTCGTTGGAGAGGTTGGCGAGGTGCACGATTGCCTCGATGCCGGCCAGATCGCCCGGCTGCACGTCGCGCAGATCGCGCTCGAGCGTGGGCGCCGCCGGCCCTTCTTCGAGGCGACCCTCGACGAACAGGCCGCTGTCCAGCCCGCGCACGTCGTGCCCCGCCGCCAGCAGCGCGGAGACCATCGCCGGACCGATATAGCCGAGGTTGCCGGTTACCAGAACTCGCATGCGCCCGTCCTTCACGATGAATCAACCAGCCAGAGCCGTCGGGCGCTCCGGCCGGGAAGCGCCCGACGGCACTCGTTCGCCGGCTTCGCGGCCGGCTGTTACACGCCGCTTGCCGCGCGCACGCCGCCGATCCCTGCCGCGTGCATGCGCTGCCGCATCGTCAGCATCTCGTCCAGCATTTCGCGGTCCTTCGGCGTGTCCATGCACTGCCAGAAGCCCTCGTGCTGAAAGATGCGCAGCTCGTCGTCGGTCGCCAGCCGCTCCAGCGGGCCGCGCTCGAGCACGCAACCGTCGTCCCAGTCGAGGTACTCGAACATGGCGCGGTTGAAGACGAAGAAGCCGCCGTTCACATAGCCCTGGCCCGTGCGCGGATTCAGCGTCGGCTTCTCCGCGAAGCGGGCGACGCGCGCCTCCTCGCCGAGGATGAACTCGCCGAAGCGGGCCGGCGGGTGCACGCCCGTGACCGTGGCGATGCGCCCGTGCGACCGGTGGAAGGCGATCAGCGCGTCGAGGTCCACGTCGCAGACGCCGTCGCCGTAGGTGCAGAGGAAGTAGGGGCTGCGCACGTACTTCTCGACCCGGCGGATGCGTGCGCCGGTCTGCGCCTCGATGCCCGTCTCAGCGCAGGTCACTTCCCAATCGACGGCGTCCTGGAGATGCGTGGTCAGCCGCGGCTCGCCGTGATTCATCCGCAAGGTGAAGTCGTTGCTGTGCGTGCGGTAGTTCAGGAAGTAGTCCCGGATCATCTCGCCCTTGTAGCCGAGGCAGAGCACGAAGCGGTTGAGGCCGTAGCCGGCGTAGTGCGCCATGATATGCCAGAGAATCGGCCGGCCGCCGACCTTCACCAGCGGCTTCGGGATCACGTCCGTGTCGGGGGCCAGGCGTGTGCCGCGGCCGCCGCAGAGGATTACGACCTCCGGCGGCTGATCGTGGCGTCCGTCTCGTCTCATCGCTTCCCTTTCCTCCCGGTTGCGTGCGTACGGGCGCCGAACCACGCCGTCAGGCCGAGCGCACCTGCGCCGGCGCCGCGCTCTCGTCGTTCAACAGTGCCCGGTAAGTCTCTTCAAAGCGCGTCACGACCCGGTCGGCGCGGAAGCACGCCGCCCGGCGCCGCGCCGCCGCGCCCATCTGCTCGCGCAGCGGCGCGTCTTCAAGCAGGCGCTGCATGCCGTCTCGCAGTGCAAGCACGTCGCCCGGCGGTAGCAGCAGCCCGGTCTCGCCGTCCACCACGATGTCCGCCAGGCCGCCGATCTTCGAGGCGATCACGGGCCGGCCGCGCGCCATCGCCTCCAGCGCGACCAGGCCGAAGGTCTCGATGCCAATCGAGGGCGCGAGGCCGAAGAGCGCCCCGCCCCAGGCGTGCAGCACGGCGCCGTGCGGCCAACCGCCGAGCCAGCGCGTGTTGCGCGGCAGATACGCCGGTGTGTCGGGCGCCTCACGGCCGATGATCACCAGCGGCGGGGCGTCGTCGAGCAGCGCATAGGCTCGGTACAGGACTTCGATGCCCTTGAAGCGGCGCAGATCGCCGACGAACAGCAGGTACGGCTCGTCGGGCAGGCGCTCAAGATACGGCTCATATTCGGCATAGTCGCCGGCCGCCGCGGCATCCGAGTCGGTCAGGAAGTTGGGGATGACCTCGTATGGCACGCCACACGCGGGCAGGCTGTTGCCCGTCGCCGTCGCCTGGCTGACCACCAGGAACTTATCCACCGTGCCGCGCTCGAAGCGCGCCGCAGCCCGGTTGGCGGCGAAGGTAACCAGTCCCTTCGCCGCGCCGTAGTGGTCGGCGGCACAGCGCAGGCATTTGCGCAACGCCGGCCCGCTGCAGAGCACGGTGTCGCGGTAGAGCAGGTTCTTCTGCACGCAGACCATGCTGAAGTCGTGCAACGTCATCACCAGCTTCGCGCCGCTCTGTCGCTTGATCGGCAGGAAGGAGTGCACCAGCCAGTTGTGCCCGTGCACGATCTGCGGCCGCTCCACCGCAACCACGCGGCGCAGCGCCAGCGTCAGCTCCGGGTCCGGCAGCGGCGGCGCGTGGCGGCGCCCCTGGTCGGTGAACAGCCGGTGCAGGCGCTGCACGGTGCCCTTGATGCGGTAGACGCGCACCGCGCCGTCGCGTTCAAAATCGGGCAGCCCTTCGTGCCAGAGCGTCGCCACGGCCACGCGATGGCCCCTCGCGGCCAGCTCGGCGCTGAGGGCGCGCACGTGCTGCTCCTCGCCGCCGATCGTCGGCGGGTAAAACTGCGCCAACATCAGGATGCGCACGGCCGCTCCTCAAGCACGTCTCGGTAGAGCGCCAGCAGGCGGCGGGAGCAGCCGTCCCAGGTCGGCAGCGCCGGCGTCGCGGCCGCGGGCCGATCGAGCTGCTGCGCCATCGCCTCGGCCAGCGCCGCGGGTGAGCTGTGCAGCGGCACGGCCCGCGCCAGGCCGCGCTCCGCCAGCTCGCGCAGACCGCTCGTGTCGGCCACGAGCACGGGGCGTTGCAGCGCGGCCGCCTCCATCACCGCCACCGGGTGCGCCTCGTACTCGCTGAGCAGCGTGACCAGGCTGGCGCGGCGCAGCGTCGCTGCCAGGCGGCCGCGCTCAGCCGGGGGAATGCTCGTGATTTCGACCGCGCGGGCCACGCCCAGCCGCGCGGCCAGCCGGCGCAGCTCGCACTCGTAGGGACCGGAGCCGAGGATCAGCAGGCGGGCGCCGGGCAGACGCTCGCGCAACAGCGGCAACGCCTGCACCGCCCGCTGGTGGCCTTTGTAGCGCTCCAGCCGCCCGAAGGAGACGATCAGCGGCGCGTCGTTCTGCGGCGGCGCCGCGGCCGGGCCGGGATCGGGCAGCTCCGCGCCGTTCTGGATCACGGCGAAGCGGCTGGCCGGCAGGCGCAGGCGCCGGCGGAACAGCTCCGCCTCGAAGCGCGAGACGCCGATCAGCCGGTCGGCGCGGCGCAGCAGCGGGCCAAGCGCCGCCCACTGCGCCCCGCGCAGCGCCTGCCGCAGCCGCGATGAGTGCCCGCCGGTGTGAAAGGTGACGATATAGGGGATGCCGGCGCGGCGCGCGGCCAGCATCGCCAGCGGCGGCACCAGCGTATGGCAACCCTGCACGTGGACGAGATCCCAGCTGCCCTCACCGAGCGTGCGATAGATACCCGGCGCAAAGTAGTAGTCGCGGTGGGCCGGCCAGGCCGGCACCCGCCGCACCTGCACCCCATCGATCGCTTCGGCGGCCGGCAGGGTATGCGAGGCGTCGGTCGTCAGCACGGTCACGTCGACGCCGTCGCGGACGAGCCGGCGCGACACTTCGTAGACATGCGTCTCGATGCCGCCCATGTGCGGGAAGCAGTTGGCCGTGACCACCAGCAGCCGCAAGGGGCGCCGCGCGATCTCGGCTGCACGCGGTCTCTCCAGCACGGTGGCCATCACGATCGCTCCGGGCGCTGCAGCCCGCCGGGCAGCGATGGCGCCGTTGCTTGCCGCGGCCCTGACCGGCGCGACAGCCGCCCGGTAGCCGCGCCGGTGAGAAAGCCGGCAGTGGTGATTGTCAGGCCCGCGACGATGGCGCCCGAGCGCGCCAGGGCGGCGCCATCGCGGCGGCGAAGGCCCTCAGCGAGGGCGCGCAGGGCCGCTGCAGGCAGCACCGAGGCGGCGAAGCGGCGCTCGCTCTCCAGCCCGGAGCGGGCGCCGACAAGCCGGATGACGTGCGCTTTGGAGATCCCCTCGGCGTAGCAGCGCTGCCGGAAGTAGCGCCAGGTGCTGCGCGCCGCCGGCACCTGGTGCCGCACACGAGCGCGGGGCTCGTGCATCAGCAGGCTGCCGGGCCAGCGCTGCACCAGGCGAATACAGAACTCCGTCTCCTCGCATCCGAGTGGATCCGCGCAGACCCGGCCAAGCTCGTGCCGGAAGCCGCCGAGCGACCGCAACGTCTCGGCGCGGAACGCCATGTTGCAGCCGAAGACGTTGCGCACGGAGGCGCTGCCGCGCGGCAGGCCGGCGTAGCTGCAACCGACGATCCAGTTGAACTCCGGCGGGAACCAGCGGGTCTCCGTGCTCTCCCAGACCGGCGCCGCCGTGCCGCCTACGCCGAGCACGCGCGGATCGGCAAACGGCTCGCGCAGCCTGGCCAACCAGTCGGGTTCGGCCGCGGCGTCGTCGTCGAGGAAGGCGACGAACTCGCCGCGGGCATGGGCGATGCCGCTGTTCTTGCTGCCGGCCGCGCCCCGCGGCTCGCTGCTCTGCACCGCGACGACGCCGGGATGTTCACGGCGGACCCGTTCGTAAAGGGGGGCGTTGTGATCCACGACGACGATCAACTCGCTGGCCGGCTCGGTTTGCGCCTGCACCGAGGCGACGGCGGCGGCAAGCTGGTTCCAGCGATCTTCGGTCCACGTGCAGATCACAACCGAGGTTTCCGTCAAGCTGGGCCTCCTTGCGAGGTGGCCGGTACGGCGGGGCGCTGGCAAGAGGATCCGGCGCCGATCGGGCGCCGGCTTACGCGTCGGATCGCCTTGGCTCGAGCGGCTGCGACGCGGCTTGCTGGCGGCGGAAGCGCTCGCGCAGGATGGTGCGCAGCACGCGGAAGCCGTCCGGAATGGTGCGCAGGCGGCTGTTGCCGTAGACGCGCTTCGCCTCGAAGCTCGGCACCTCTGCGACTCGGAGCCCGGCGCGCAGGGCGCGGACGTTCATCATCGTCTCGATCTCAAAGCCGTCGCCGTCGAGTTCGAGTACGTCCAGGTGGCAGCGCCAGAAGGCGTTGTAGCCGTAGCAGAGATCGGAGTAGCGCCCGCCGAAGGCGAGGCGCACGAGCAGCACGAAGCCCGAGTTGCCCATGCGGCGGTAGAGCGGCATGTCGGACGTACCACCGCCCTGCAAGAAGCGCGATCCCTTGACGAAGTCGGCGCCCGTGCGCAGCAGGCCGACGTAGGCGGGAATGTGCGCCGGGTCCATCGAGCCATCGGCATCCAGCATGACCACGATGTCGCCGCTGGCCGCCGCAAAGCCGCTGCGCAGGGCCGCGCCCTTGCCCTTGCCCTCCTGCGTCACGATCGTCACACCCGGCCGCAGCGCACGAGCGACCTCGGCGGTGCCGTCCGTCGAGTGGCCGTCGACCACAAGCACCTCGTCCACCCAGGCGGGGATGCGGGGCAGAACGTGCGGCAGGTTCTCGGCCTCGTTCAACGCCGGAATCACGACGCTGACGCTGGGCAACGTCTCTTCACCGGCACGAGTATGTACGTGCGGAGGGCTGGCTTGCACAGCGGAACCTCCTCTCGCTTTGTCGCACCAAGATGTGAGGCGCAACCTTAAACTCTTCGCTTGGTCTCTACGCACGGCTCGCGCTGGGAGATACCTGGCCATTACGGGGAATGGACACTGTGTGGCGGGATTTTTATATCAATCGACGATACCTGAAGTATTTGTCAATAGTTTCGGCGACCGTTCACAGGAACACGAACGAGTCCGTGTTGTCTACACGAAAGCGAGCTTGCGATACCCCATATGCGGTATATTCGTGCGTTAGCTACTGCTGTATGCGCCAACGGCAGATATTAACGGCAGCGTCGGCAGGGGGGCCGGATCGGCGGCAGACCGGCGGCCCTTCCACGACACGACGCGGCTGCGCGGCGTTACCGGCACAGGGGCAGGATAGCGGGGATGCGCCTGACGTACCGTGTTAAGTGCTTTCAGTTTAGTGTCATCTCTACGTAGATGCTAAAGAACTGCTATCGAAGGCCGGATCGTGACGCCACGCCCATCGGGCGATCGGCGGCGGCGCGGGTGTGAGCGCCGATCCCGACCGCCATGCACATGCTTCCGACGCGGGGGCGGTGACTCAGGCGTGTTTGCACGGCTCTGGCCTGTTGAATTTTGGCCGTCGGCACGCTAGCGCGGGGGCGCGGAGCCGGTCCAGAGCGCCTGCTCCGCCGGTTCATCGGGCCGCAAGGCGGGGTAGGCGCGGCTGAAGCGCTCGACGCGCGAGAAGGCGAAGTTGTTGCGCGGCGACAGCAGCCCGCTGACGCCGCGCAGCCAAAGGTCGGCCGGAAGCTGGCTGCGGTACTCGCGCATGGCTGCCAGACGCGCCTTGCTGAAACAGGCGACATCCACGTACGTGGTGGGCCGCAGCGACGCCGCGTTCGGGCGCACGCTTCGGCCACGCGCGAGGGCGAGGCGCTTCACCCGCCGTACGAGCCGCACCAGGCGTGGCTGCCGCACCAGGACGTAGTAGAGCGCGCCCGGGCCACCGACCTCGGTCGTGGTGCGAAAGAAGGCCGTGGTGGCTGCCGCGTGCACGGCTATGTGATCGGGATGGCCGTACCCTCCGTCCGCACCCCAGGTCACGACCACACACGGTCCTACCCCGCGTATAGCCTCGCCGAAGCGCTCGGCGAGGTCGCGCGGGTCGACGTCCTGCAGGCCACCGTCCGGAAACGAGAGCACGATCGGGCGCGCGATACCCAGGCTCTGGCAGGCTCGAATCAGCTCCTGCTCACGCGCCTCGCCCAGGGTCGCGCGCGTGGCAAGGTGCTCATCGGCGATCGCGCCCGCTTCGCCGCGCGTGGCGCAGACGACCACCACGCGGCGGCCTTCATGGGCGAGGCGCGCCAGCGTGCCGCCCATCATCAAGGTTTCGTCGTCCGGATGTGCCACCGCCACCAGCACCGCGCCCGTCCGTCGCACAGCGGCCGGCCGTGGGAAGGGTCGGGTATCCACCGCGTGGGCCGGCCAGCGGACGGACGGCCCACCGCGCGAGCCCCGCTCGCTCTGGCTCTCCGCCGGAGGCAGGCGCACCACACCGCCGATCGCCAGCAGGGCGCTGCTCGCCATCGCCGAGAACAGGTCCACCCGCTTCGACCGCTGCATCCGTATCGGCCTCCCTCGCCGAACCAGCCAGGCCGTCCGATTCACCCGACCGCAACCGGTGAACGCGTTGCATCATGACAGATACACATTTCGATGGAAAGTCCGCTAGAGCAGTACAATCGCCGGGTCGTCGTCTGGGGCCGAACCGCGTGGTACGGTGCGCTTGTCCCCCCGCGCAAGCCTACCCCGCTCTGCACGATCAACCGTCCCGAACGGACCCGTGCGGCCGTGGCGTGGGGCAGGAGAGGGGAAGCCGTGGCAGGAGCTGGCTTGAAGAACCTGTTGCAAACGCCGGGGGAATGGGCGGCGCGAAATCAGGCGCTCGCACGCTCGATGCGGCGCCTGATCGCGGCGCACGCGCCGGTCGCGAGCCGCAACGGCATCGATATCGGCTGCCAGGATGGGCGGCTGGTCGACGGCCTGTCGGCCTTGACCGGCCTCTCCTGGTGCGGCGTCGATCCGGCGATCGCCAGCGGCAAGCCGTCGCCCGACGGCTTCCCCATGCTGCACGGCTGGGCGCACGAACTGCCCTTTGGCGACGGCGCGTTCGATTGCGCGGTGCTGGCGAATGTCTACGAGCACATCGCGCCGGAGTTGCGGCTTGCCTCGCTCACGGAGATCCGGCGCGTGTTGCGGCCCGGCGGCCTGCTCGTCGGCCAGTTGCCCAATCCGTACTTCCCGATCGAGTCGCATAGCCGCCTGCCGTTCATGGGTTGGCTCCCTGCCGCGTGGCAACGGCCCTACTGGCGCCTGGCTCCGGTCGAGTGGGAGCACGACTTTTATGTCGTGACAATCGCCGACCTGAAGCGCCGTGCCAGGCGAGCCGGCTTCGCCCCGGTCGAGATCCGTCGCTACCATTACCCGTCCTCGGTGATTCCGGCGCGGCTGCGCCCCAGCTATCGCCGCTTTTCCGGCCTGATCAACGCCATACCCTGGGCCTGGCAGTTTGCCTTCCGGCGAGCGTGATGGTGTCCGCGCCGCGCCTGTCACGAGGCGGGCCGCAGCAACACCCGACGATAGACGCTGCCGGGCGCATCGGCTCGATACAACACCGCTTCCAACGGCCCGGCAAACGGCCCCCCGCCAGGCGAGGATACCTCCGTTTGCCAGCTCTGCCGCGGTGCGAGCGTGATCGGCCCCCAGCGGTTCACCAGGTCGCCGTTCAGCCGCAACTCCAGGGTGTACCTGCGGCTGGCAGACTCCAGATTGCGAAATCCGAGCTGCGCCGCATGTGTGCTGCCGCTCGTCTCCGGCAGGATCCACAACTGGGTGAAGTCCGTCGCGTTCTGCCGCGCGGCCTCCCCATGAACCAGGACGAAGGCGCCGGCGACAACCAATCCGGCCGCGGCGAAGAGCAGCGCACCTCGTTGGCCGGGCCAGAGCCTGCGCTCCGGCGACGCCGCCGAGGTCGCCGGCTCTCGCGCTTGTGGCACCGCGGGCGCGCCGCGCCCGCGCAGCAAGGCCGCCGCGCTGGCCAGCAGCGCGGTGCCGCCGAGCGTCAACACCCAGCCGTTCAGCGTCAATCCGTCGGCCGTCAGGTTGAGCCCCAGCCCCGCCAGGATGCACACGCTCAGGCTCAGCCCGAGGCGCAGCGCCGTCCGCTCCGCAGCGCCGCGGATCTGATCGGGCAGGGCGCCCTCGCTCAACCAGTAGCCCGGCAGCCACAGCGCCAGCGGTACGGCGCCGAGCGCCCGCAGCGGCGCCGGCAGCGCCGGCAACGCCGCACACAGCACCGCCACGATCGTGGCCGCGAGCAGCAGTGACCGGACCGCTGACTTACGGGCCATAACGCAGACCGTTGATGTCGTACAGGATGATGTTGCCGCTGTCGTAGAGGCGACTGACACCGTCCAGGTTGTCGTACTTGGCCAGCGCGGCGGGGTTGACGGGCGAGCTGCGCGGCGGGTCGCTGTCGAAGTACGTGGTGCGCGGCAGCGACATGCTGATGCGCCGGTCGATCTCGATGTACCAGATATCGCCGTGCTCGATCGTGTTGAGCTCGTCCAGCCCGATCGTGGGCGAAGTGAACAGGGCGATCAGGCCGGTGGGAATGCGGTCGATCAGTCCGGTCACGGAGCGTTGTTCGCCGATCGAGCCGAGCAGCAAGGTGCCGTAGCGGTCCGAGGTGATGCGGTTGTCCGGGCCCAGGGCGCCCAGCGTCCACTCGGCGGCGGCGATACCCTCGCTGTCTATGGAACGATCGTCGGCGCCGACGATGTAGGGACCGGGCAGGCGTGCCCAGGGCGCCGAGCCGATGATCAGCCCGCCGACGAACATCACCGTGGCGCAGGGCGCGAGCACCGATACCCGCATCAGCGTGCCCAGCCGGCCGCGCAGCCGGTGTGCAGCCGGCCCCGGCGCCGCGACGAAGCCGATGGCGACGAAGAGGAACTCCGCGGCGCGGTTCGACGTCTCCGCGCCCACCGAGGTAAGGCGCAGGCCCAGCGTGAGCGGATAGATGCACACCACGAGCGCGAGCGCGACGACCAGTGCGCGGGCACGGTAGCGGCGCCACACTTGCCAGAGGCCGAACGGCAGGCTGAGCAGCGTGAGCGCCACCGCCGCGACCGCGACATCCCGTTCCCAGGCCGCGGCGACGTAGCCCGATCCGGTATGGAAGAGCTGTCTTGCGCTCTGCTCGCGCAGCGCCAGCCGCACCAGGCCGAGCGCCGCGTTCCCCAGCACCGGTTTCAGGTAGGCGATCGCCAGTCCGGAGATCAGGTCGGTCCAGATCGCGATGGCGACCAGCACCAGCAGCGTGACCAGGCCGACACGTTTCGCCTCAGCACGGCCAGCGTCCGGCTCCGGCCCGAGCACGGCCAGCAGCGTCCAGAGGGCGAGGAAGAGCAGGAGGATGTACGACGTCATGTGGTGCGTCGCCGCCGTGGCCCAGGCCAGGCCGAAGATGCCAAGGATAGCGGGCGCCCGCAGGCGGAGCTGACCGCTGGCCACGAGCGCCGCCAGGTATAGCGTTAGCGCGGCCAGGGGCAGCGCCAGCGACTCGTACGAGAAGTTCGAATCGAAGAACACGAAGTTCGGATTGAGCGTGTAGATCAGGCAGGCGATGCCGGCGACGCGCGACGAGCCGCCGACCCGCTCGAAGAACAAGAACAACGAGAGCAGCAGCAGCAGCTTGCCGCAACTGACGACGACCACCGCGGATGGATAGAGGCCGAGCCCGGAGATGCGGGCCACCGCCGAGACCGCGATCTCGAGCCCTGGATAGAACGGGCTTACGGTGAGCAACGGATTCTCGTGGAAGAGGTGGTTCGAGCGCAGAATGTCGTTGATGGTGCGGTAGTGGCTCAACTCGTCGATGTCGGTGAAGTGCAGCGGGCTGTGGAACACCTTGACCAGGTACAGGCCGAGTCCCAGCACCAAGACGAGGCCCAGCCGCTCGCGCCGGGACGGGCCGTAGGCGAGCAAGCGCGCGGAGAACGGCAGCAGCAGGCCGACGAGCCCCGCCCAGAACAGCGCCGCGCCGAAACGTTCACCGCGCCAGGCGGCGGTGTCCCCCGCCGCGACCAGCAGCAGCCCGCAGGCCGCGACCAGGCTCAGCTCCGGCAGCCGCCCCCAGGCGTCGTGCGGCTCGCCGACGGCCAGCGCCGGCCTCGCGCGCGCCGGGGTCAAGGCCGCCGTTGCCGCGAGAGCCTCGCCTGCGGCCGGTCCTTCAGGCACCAGCCTGGGCCGTCTCATGCGCCGATCCTCCAGGGCACGGTAGCGGGGCGGTTGAATGAACCGGCGGGTGCTCGGTCGCGGGCGAGGTGGTCCGGGCGGGAGCGCGGGAGCAATCCTCGCATCCAGCCTACACGCTTCTCGCCCGCACCCTGAGAAGCCGACCGGATCACGCCCGCCAGGAGTTGCACTGTTCCTACCAGACGGCGGCGGCGAAGGAAATACACCATCACGCGATGGACGCGGTACGGCCGCCGCACGGTGAAGGTCGAGCTTCGCGGCCGGCCCGCCTGCGCCCGTCGAGGCGCGGCGACGCCTACAGCACCACGGGACCCTGCCGAGGGATGCCCTCCGGCTGCGACGACGGCGCGCCGGCCAGCGCCTCGGCGGCCAGCTCCCGCGAGGCAAAGCGATCCGCCAGCGTGCCCGCCTGCCGGTACGCCATCCAGCAGCCGTCGGGCAGTTGCGCGACGAACCCGACCGTCTCACCGCCGCGAGACACGGCAAACACCGGCCAGGCGAAACGACGCACGCGGCTAAATTTCAGCGCAGCCGCCATCGTGCTCGGTCCTTTCGCCGGCTGCGCGCGAACGATCGTCGCCGGCTGGCCATCCCGGTGTAACAGTAATGGTATAACCGCGGCGGGCAGCTACGCCAGTGATCCACGCCGTCTCTGACCGCCTACGCCGCGAGACAGCGTCGTCCGCGGCACGCAGACAGGGACCGCCGGAAACGGTTTCCGGCGGTCCCCACGCTCGGCTTCCCGCGGGTTACGGCATCTGCGGCAGGTAGTAACCCGAGGCCACCGCCTGCTTGTAGGCTTGCTGCGCCGCCGGGCTGGATTCGATGCGCCAGTCAGCGCCGTTCCCCTGCGTGACCAGCGTGTTTTCGTTGAACCAGAGCAACGCCCGGATCTTCGGATAGCGCTGCGGGATCTCCGTCGCGAAGGCGTTGCTGATCCAGGCGGCCTTGCTGTAGCCCGCCGCAGCCTGCTGGGCCGTCGGCTCGGCCGCGCCGATCTCGGGGATAATCAGCGGCTTCGAAGGGAACTTCGCCGTCAACTGCTGATAGCTGTAATCCAGCTCGCCGTCGAGGTTGGCATAGCCCGCGTTGGCGTCCTGGTAGACGTCGACGCCGACCCAGTCCGTGTAGGCGTCGCCCGGATAATAGAGGGTGGCATCCGGCTCGCCGGGGAACCAGTAGTTCGGGCACCAGACCCATTGCACGTTGCTGGCGCCGACCCCGGCAAAGAGGTCGTGGATGTGCCGCCAGGCCGCGATGTAGGCGCTGGGATTGCCCGACCAGTTGGTGTACCAGCTACCGTTCATCTCGTGCATGGTGCGCAGCAACACCGGCTTGCCAAAGGCTTTGAGCTGCTGGGCGAACTTCGTGATGTAGGCGTCCTGCACGCCGGCCACGATCGCTGCGGTTGTGTAGTTGGTCTGGTCCGCGCCGCTCCAGTCGGCCGGGTTCCAGGTAATCAGCGGCACTGAGCCGTGCTGGTCGATCAGCGTCAACCAGTTCGGATCGAGCGTGCCTTTGTCCAGCGGATTCCAGTCCATCCAGAACATCACGATCGCCGCATGCTTACCCGCGTCGGCCTCGAACTGCTGCAGCGTCGACAGCGAGCCCGTGGTCGGATCCGGCTGCCACACGCCCATGTAGACACCCTGCTGCGGCTGCGGCGTGGGACTTGGGGTAGGCGAGGGGCCAGGTGAAGGCGTTGGGCTCGGCGTGGGGCTGGGCATGGGGCTTGCGCTTGGCGGAGGCGTTGGTGAAGGCGTCGGGCTCGGCGTGGGGCTGGGCGTCGGGCTCGCCGTGGGCGAGGCGGTCGGAGATGGCGTCGGGTTGGACACCACCGCCGGGAAGGTGGGCGCCGTCCCGATGTAGTAACTCTTCGCGACCGCCTTCCGGTAGGCGCTCTGCGCCGCGGCCGAGGACTCGATGCGGAAGTCGCAGCACGCGGCTGCCGGCGAGCTCATCGTCTTCTCGTTGAACCAGATCAGCGCCTGAAGCTTCGGGAAGCTGCGGGGAATCTCCGTGGAGAGGGCGCTGCTGATCCAGCTCGACTTGCTCAGGCGCTGCGCGGCCTGCGCCGCCGTCGCCTCAGCGCTTGCCGTCGCCGAGACGATGAGGGGCTTGTCGGGATACGACGCCGTCAACGCGGAATAGGCGTACTGGAAGAGCTGCGTGAACGTCTGCCAGCTCTGGCTGGAGATGTTCATGCCATCCAGCCCGATCCAGTCCACGTAGGCACCACCGGGGTAATAGGCGCGGCCGTCCGTGGCCAGCGAAGACTGGTACCACACGTTCGGACTCCACACCCAGCGCACGTTGCCGGCGCCTGCCTGCACAAAGAGGTCGTGGATGTGCCGCCAGGCTGCGATGAACGCCGAGGGATTGCCGCTCCAGTTGGCGTTCCAGGCGCCGTTCATCTGCTCCATCATGCGCAGCAGCACCGGCTGGCCGTAGGCCGCGAGCTGCTGCGCCCAGCCGCTGATGTAGCCGTCTTGTCCGCCGGCAACGATCGCGCCGAGCGAGTACGGCGTCTGGTCGCCACCGCTCCAGTTCGCCGGGTCCCACGTGATCAGCGGCAGCGAGCCGTGCGCGGCGATCGCCGTCAACCATGCCGGATCCAGCGAACCGGCGTCCGCCGCCCAGTCGCGCCAGAACATCACGATCGCCGCATGCTTGCCCGCATCCGTTTCGTACTGCTGCAGCGTCGTCAATCCCTTGGTGGGATCGGGCTGCCAGACGCCGAGAAAGACGCCCGCGCCCGCCTGGGCGGATGGAGTCTGGCGCCCGACGCCGCTCGCCAGCAGCAGCGCCACCAGCGCTGCTGCAAGAGCCATGAATGCCTGAAGCCGCCGCGCATTGGGCGCGGCGCGCACAGATTGCGCCATGCATCACCTTCTGTGATCTGGAAAACGTTGCTGGTGTGCGGGTGCAGGCGGAATCGTGCGCCGGTGGCGCCGCTTCGGCCTGTCGCAGCGTTTCGGCAGCCCGGCGATCCCCCGGCGGACAGGCGCCCGCGCGGTGGACCCGTGGCTTTGCGTCCCCACCTCGCGATGGGTTTGCCTTTTCGTCCTTGCAACCGCCCTCCCGCCGGCCGCCGAATTCAGCATCGGTGCAATCTACGCAGAGTTGACATGTATGTGTACGAAAAATGCCATGATCGCGGCGCAGTAACGGTTTCGTCTCTGCAGGAGTCGCATTAGCAACGGGGCGACGCCGGCGAGGGCGCGACGCCGCCGGCGGGCCGCGTTCCAATTCGCTGCTGACGGCAGAGGGGATATTGTCGCTCGCGCCGTCTCGTGATATCTCTACATAGATGCCTGATCCGGGTTGTCCGCGGCCTCGCACGCCGCATCCGGGGAGATGGCTTCGCCTGTGGCTCGCTCTTCTCGCCTGAGCGTTTGCGGACCCCGGATCGCCGCTGTCGAAGCCGTCTGTGAGAGCGTGAGCTCATGCTGCCGCGCGCCGTGCGCCTGCCGCGATCCGTCTCCGCCGCGCTGCTGGCCCTGGCCGCGATCGTGGCTGTCGGCCTGTTGCTGCTGACGTTCGCCTGGCGGCGACCGAGCAGTTCACTGGGCGACGAGGAAAGCCCTGCGCACGTCGCGCAGGACACCGGTGATCCGTGCTCGCCCGGTGCGGAGGCGCACAGCCCACTGAACGAGGCCTACAAACATCCTTCGGCCGACGCCACAGCGCAGGCGCCAGGCGCCTATCTCGGTGTCTGGCAGCCCGGCGCTCCGGAGGATATGAGCCGGCTGGCGGACTTCGAGCGGCAGGCCGGCAAGCACGTCGCCATCGTCATGCTCTGGCGCGACTTTGCCGCCGACGCTGGCGCCCTTGATTCGAGCTGGCTCTGCAATATCGCAGAGCACGGCTCGGTGCCGCTCATCAGTTGGTCGCCGGCGGACTTCCGCACGGGCGCCGACCAGACGCCGTACGGCCTCGACAACATCATTGCCGGCAGGTTCGACAGCTACATCCAGGGCTGGGCGCAGCAACTCGCGACATACGGCCGGCCGGTGCTGCTGCGCTGAGCGCACGAGATGAACGGTTCCTGGTATCCCTGGGGGCGGAACGGCGCCAACACGCCGGAGAAGTACGTCGCGGCCTGGCAGCGCCTGCACGACCTGTTCAGCGCGGCCGGCGCCACCAACGTGCAGTGGGTGTGGTCTCCGAACGTGCTGGACAGCGATGTCGGCGCCGCCACCGTTCCCTTCGAGCCCTACTTTCCCGGCGACGCCTACGTCGACTGGCTGGCGCTGGACGGCTACAACTTCGCCCCCAGCGGCTGGCTCTGGTTCAAGCAACTGTTCGGCGCGTCGTACGACCGCATCACGGCCCTCTCCGCCAGGCCGTTGATGATCGCGGAGATGGCAAGCGCCAACGAGCAGCCGAATCAGGCCGCCGAGGGCGACACCAAGGCGAAGTGGATCGCGGATGCCTTCACCGACGAGATCCCCCACGTCTATCCGCGCATCCGCGCCGTCGTCTGGTTCAACGAGGACAAAACCAACCTTGAAGCCAACGGCAACGACTGGCGCATCGCCTCATCGGCGTCGGCGCAGCGGGCCTTCGCGGCCGCGGTCGCATCGAGCTACTACCTCTCGCACTGGCCGTAGGTCCCTCTCGCCCGACGGACCTATCGGGGCGTCCAGAAGGAGTGCAGAATGACCGCAGCGCGAGCGGATGCGCCGATCCTGGAGCGCATCGGCGCGGCCTGGGACGCGGCGGCAGACACCTACGACGCTCAGTACGGGCACGCACCGTCGAGCGAGGCCGAGCGGGCAGCCTGGAGCGGCCTGCTGCTGCGTCTGCTGCCCGCGCAGCCGCCGCTGCGCATCCTCGATCTCGGCACCGGCACGGGCGTAGTCGCGCTGTTGCTTGCCGCGGCGGGCCACGAGCTGACCGGCATCGATCTGTCGCCGCGCATGCTCGAACAGGCAAGCAGCAAGGCGCGACGCGGGCGGCTGCCCATCCGTTACGATCTTGGCGACGCCCGTCGCCTTCCGTACGCGGACGGCGCCTTCGACGCGGTCGTGAGCCGCTACCTGATCTGGACCCTGCCCCAGCCGGCGCCGGCGCTGCGTGAGTGGATACGCGTCATCCGCCCGGGCGGCCGCGTGATCGCCATCGACAGCCTGGCGCCGCGAGGCCGCGCCCTGGCGCCGATCGCCACGATCGCCGCGCGCCTGCTGCGCCGGACCCCTTCGGGCGCGGGCGCGCGGCGGAGCGTCACCGCGCCGGCCGCGGGCTTTCCGCTTAACGGACCCCTGGAGCCGGCGCCGGTGCAGGCGGCGTTCGCCGAGGCCGGCCTGCGGCGCGTTCGCGCGCTGGAGCTATGCCGCCTCGATGCCACGCTGCGCCGGGCAATGCCGCTCTCGCAACGTTGGACCCGCGACTACCGCCGCTATCTGGCGAGCGGCTTCGTCGCCTGAGACGGGCCAGCTGCACACCGGCGCCGGAACTAGCCCGGCCGGCGCCGCCGCCGCGCACGCCGTCCTCGCTTCGGCACGAGCACGATCTCGGCGCCGCCGACCGGGGACCGCGCATCAGGCAACAGGCGCACGGTGACGGTCGCCGCAATCTGTCTGCCTGCGCGATGGCGCAGGGCGGCATCGAAGCGGAAGTCGCTGATTCCCCACTCATCGCCGAACAGCCGCACCGTCTCGCGCGCCCGGGGCGGGACGAAAACCGCGCCGACATGCCCGGCCGTGGCGATCAAGGCCGCGGGCGAGCGGTAGCCAAGCAGCCGCGCCGCCGCCGCACTGGCTGCCAGCAGTGTGCCATCCACGGCTGCCGCGATCACGGCGCAGCGCAAGCGCGCGAGTGCGCCACGGGGCCACGCCTGTTTACGCGTCTGGCCACGTCGTGCCGCAGCGCCGCCTGACCTGCATGTCACCTCGTAACCGTCGTGGAGCTGCTGCGCCGCCGGTGTCCGCCGGGGGGAAATGCGGCGCCGAGCACGCACATGCTCCGCGGCAGGCGCTCGTCGCGTGGCCCGCCGATGTGTGCGCAATCGCGCGCGTTCGCTTCCGCCCGCGAACGTATCGCTGCTCATCTGCGTACCCTGTCTCGCCTGTCTTGATTGCTGCGGGAACGCGGGGACGGGGGACGAAGGCGGACGGGGTTAGGCGCGCCGGCGGCGGCCCGGGACGGCGCGTCGATCGGAGCGGGGCGGACGGCTTGCGGCGGTGCGATTCGCGTTGGCGCGCATGCGGCGCAGCAGGCCCGCGGACTGCCGGATCTGCTCCGGCGGCAGTTCCGAGCATAGCTCTTCCATCAGCAGCTCGGCATCCGGCTCGCCCGCCAGCAACAAGGCGCGCCCCTCGTCGCTGACGGTAATCAGCGACTGGCGACGATCCTCCGGCGCACGGTCGCGCTTCACGAGTCCGCGCTGGACCAACCGTTCCACCAACTGCGAGCCGCTGTTCTGTTCCAGTCCCAGCGCTGCCGCCAGCTCGCCGACCGTCATCTGTTCGCGCAGCGTGATGATGTGCAGCGCGTGGATCTGATCCGGCGTCGTGTGAATGCGCGCCAGCCGCCGTTCGCTGAGCCGCCGGCTGAGGTTCGCCACCTCCATCAGCAGCCACCAGAACTCTTCGGCAGGCGGGTCTTCGCCCTCGCCGGCCGTGGCGCCGTTCTCCAGATCAGCGGGCGGGCGACGCATACGTGCTCCGCGGCCTTCGTGCAACCGATGGACACAAACGGAGTCAAGGTTCGCCGCTGGCAGTCGGCGCGAGCACGACTCGGCCGTGCCGGTCGGGTCTTGACCGCCGGTCCGGGTTGGATGCTTACACGATACATATGGATACGCCCCTGTCGCAAGATAGCAAGAGTTCCCACAGGCCCCGTTGACACGGCCACAGACCGGCAGGAAACCGGAGCGCGGGCGGGTCGAGGATTCATCCGCCGGTCTTTCGCCCCGGCGCGCCCGCGAACAGTCCGACGGCGCCCCGCGGCGGACACGCCGCGGCCGGATTCGCCGGCCTGCGGATGAACAGCACGAGCCGGCACTCCCGATCGAGGCGCACGACGAAACCGAGCCGTTTCCAGGCACGGCTGGCGTTCAGGCCGCGGCTGCTCCAGAAGCCGGGGCGCAGGGCGCTCGCCGGCAGCGGTTCGCCCAGGATCGCCTCCAGCTCGGCGATCGTCACGCGTACGATCGCCTGCTCGCCTGGCGTGGACTGCAGCAGGCGGATCAGCGGCGCGTACTTGCCCCGGTCAAGCGCCGCGCCCGGCCCCTCGACGGGAGTTTGCTCGGCCGCCGGCATCAGCGGCTCAGCTGTTTGATCAGCACTGGGATTCGCACACGCCCGGCGCGAAAAGCAGACGGCCGCGGCCTGGCGATCGAGACGGGCCACGAAACCCTGTCGCAGCCAGGCCGCGTAGCCGCGGGTGCGCCGCCTCGACCAGTACGCCGATCGCCCGGCGGACGCAGGCAGGGGGACGCCCTCGATCGCCTCAATCTCTCTCAGCGTGAGCCAGACCTTCGCTTCTTCCTCCGGCAGGTGTGCCAGGAAGCGTTCCAGCGCCATATGCACATGCCCCTCCACGAGGCGCGGCCGCAGACAGCCCATCCGCCATCCACACCACCCCACGTCGTTGCGCCGGCGAGGAGTGCGCACAGTTGTAAAACGATGGGCAGCCGCTCACGTTGCAGCCCTGGTGCGAAGATTTCCTGTCAAGCCCGAGAAATGCAGACGTTTCCGCATCTTTCTACCACCGCCGGTAGTGTGGTTGCGCGCGTGGCGAAGGTAGCATCGGGCCGGTCTGCCACACCGGCGACAGTCTGCCGATCGCGTGGCGCATCGCGATGATCCGCTGCGCGGACATCGGCCCCGGAGTACAGCCGCCCTGCCGGACGTGGGTGAGAGGGCATGACGCGAAGCTTTCGCCGCGCTGCCACGCTTGCCGCGCTCGTCTTCGCCGTCTACGCACCGGCCGCCCTGGCACACACGGGACCAGCGCCCACGCCGAACAGCGTCTGGTCGAGCTGGAGCTTCGAGCCTTTGCTGCTCGCGGTGCTGGTGTTGGCCGGCTGGTCGTACGCCGTCGGCGTGCGCGTGCTCTGGAGCCGGGCGGGCGCAGGCGGCGGCATCGAACGCTGGCGCGTCGCTTGCTTCGCGGCGGGCATGCTGGCGCTGGTCATCGCGCTGATCTCGCCGCTGGATGGCCTCAGCGCGGCGCTCTTCTCTGCGCACATGGCACAGCACATGCTGCTGATCCTCGTCGCGGCGCCACTGCTCATGCTCGGCGCGCCGGGCACGGCGCTGCTCTGGGCGTTGCCGCTTGTGGGCCGGCGCGGCGTTGGTCGTTGGTGGAAGCAGAGCCGTTGGGCACGGGCGCTGTGGCACGCCTGCACCCGCCTCGGCGCGGCCTGGGCGATCGCCGCGGCTGCGCTGTGGGCCTGGCACGCGCCGGCGCTCTATCAGGCGGCGCTGAAGAGCGAGCCGCTGCACGTGCTGGAACATGCCAGCTTCCTGCTGACGAGCTGCCTGTTCTGGTGGACGTTGCTTCGGCGCGGCACACACGGCCGCATGGGCGCCGGCATCGTTGCCGTGTTTGCGATGGCGCTGCAGGGCGGCGCTCTCGGCGCGCTGCTGACCTTCTCGGCCGCGCCCTGGTATCCGGCCTACGCCGCGAACACGGCGGCCTACGGCCTCAGTCCGCTCGACGACCAGCAGCTCGCCGGACTCATCATGTGGATTCCGGCCGGCGCGGGCTATCTGCTGGCGGCCTGCGGGCTGTTCCTCGCCTGGCTGAGCGCGGTCGAGGCGGAGGACCGGCGCCGCGAGGCGGGCGCGGCCCCCTTCCCCCGATAGCAGGGGAAGGGGAGTTCGATAGGCGAAGGCTTGCGGCTGAAGCCGAGACTCCTCAGGCACCCCTCTCCATTCCATGGAGAGGGGATGGGGGTGAGGCCGCGCCGTGGGCTATCGCTTCGCCTGCGCCTCCATCGCCTCCACGATCGCGCCGGGCGACATGGGGGTGTGGTAGAGACGGGCGCCGGTGGCACGCTGGATCGCGTTGGCCACGGCGGCCTGCGGCGGCACGATCGCGACTTCGCCCACGCCCCGCAGGCCGAACGGGTGGCCGGGGTTCGGCACCTCCACGATCACGGTGTCGATCATCGGCAGGTCGAGCGCGGTGGGCATGCGGTAGTCGAGGAAGCTGGCGTTGAGCATGGCGCCGTCCTTCGACCAGACGTACTCCTCGTTCAGCGCCCAGCCGATGCCCTGCGCCGCGCCGCCCTGCACCTGCCCTTCCACGTAGCTCGGGTGCGCCGCCAGCCCCGCGTCTTGGAAGGCGGTGTAGCGCAGGATCTGCACTTTGCCCGTCTCGGGGTCAACCTCCACGTCCACGATGTGGCCCGCATACGCGGGGCCGACCTGACGCGGGTTCGAGACGGCGGAGGCGCTGACCGGGCCGCCGGTGCGCGCCAGCCTGCCTGCCAGCTCCTTGAACGTCATCTTGACTTCCGGGTTCTTCTTGGAGATGAAGACGCCGTCGTTGAACTCCACGTCGGCTGGCTCGCCTTCCCAGAGCAGGGCGGCGCGGCCGATCATCTGCCGCTTGACCTCTTCGGCCGCGGTGATCGCGGCGATGCCGGTAGAGAAGGCGGTGCGGCTGCCGCCGGTGACGCCCGTCCAGCCCACGGAATCCGTATCGCCCACGCTCGGAATCGCGTCCTGGGCGCTCAGGCCCAACACTTCGGCCGCCTGCATCGCCACCGCCGGGCGCGTGCCGCCGATATCCACCGAGCCACTGATCACCGCGATCGTGCCGTCGGCGTTGACGTTAATCGTGCACGATGATTGGTTGCCGCCGTTGCCCCAGAAGCCGAGCGCAATGCCGCGGCCCTTGTTCGGCCCCTCGAGCGGCGCGTTGTAATGCGGGTGCTTCTGCATACGCTCGATGATCTCGACGTTGCCCACGGGGCCGAGCTTGACGCCGCTGGGCAGGCGGTCGCCCTCGCCGTTGGCGTTCAGGCGGCGCAGCGCCAGCGGGTCGAGAGCGAGCTGCTGCGCCAGCTCGTCCATGGCGCTCTCGATCGCGAAGGCGGCCTGCGGCACGCCCGGCGCCCGGTATGCCGCGACCTTCGGCTTATTGACCACCACGTCGTAGCCATCGACAAGGAAGTTCTCGATGCGGTACGGCGCCAGGCCGTAGCCCGCGCCGGCGCCCATCGGCGAGCCGGGGAAGGCGCCCGCCTCATAGACCAGGTAGAGCTGCGCCGCGGTGAGCCGGCCGTCGCGCCTGGCGCCGAGCTTGACGCGGATGAAGGTGGCGGAGGTGGGGCCGCTCGCCTCGAAGACCTCTGTGCGGCTCATCGTGATCTTGACCGGCGCGCCGGTCTTCTTCGAAAGCAGCGCCGTCAGCGGATCGAGATAGGTGACGGTCTTGCCGCCGAAGCCGCCGCCGATCTCCATGGGGATCACCTTGACCTGCCCGTTCGGCAGGCCGAGGATCGCGGCGGTCTGGTCGCGCATGCCGAAGTGGCCCTGCGAGCTGGTCCAGACGGTGACGCGGCCGTCCTCACCCCAGCGCGCCGTGCTGGTGTGCGGCTCGATGTAGCCCTGGTGCACGGTGCTGGTACTGTACTCGCGATCGAGCACGACGTCGGCATCCTTGAAGCCCTGCTCCAGGTCACCGCCCTGAAAGATCAGGTGGCTGGCGATGTTGCTTTGCACCCCGGTGTCGGTGCCACGGCCAAAGCGCTCGGCCGTGGTGCGCGTGGTGAGATCGTCGTGCAACAGCGCCGCGCCCTCGGCCATCGCCTCGCGCCAGGTGAGCACCACGGGCAGCGGCTCGTACTCAACCTCGATCAGCTTCAGCGCCTCTTCCGCGATGCTGGGGCTGGTGGCGGCAACGGCGGCAACGGCGTGGCCCTTGTACAGCGCCTTGCCCTTCGCCATCGCGTTCTCGGCGACGACGCGCACGTTGCCCAGTGTCTCGCCGAAGTCGATCTGCCGATCGTGCAGGATGGGGAAGTCGACGCCGCTGATCACCGCGCGCACGCCGGGCAGCGCCAGCGCCTTGCTCGCGTCGATCTGCTTGATGCGGGCGTGGGCGTAGGGGCTGCGCAGCACTTTGCCGTGGAGCATGCCGGGCAGGTGAATGTCGGCGCCGTACCTGGCGCGGCCGGTGACCTTGTCCAGCCCGTCGTGGCGGATCGGGCGCGTGCCCAGCACCCGGTAGGCGCGGCCGTTCCCGGTCCCGGTTGCAGTCTCGCGGTCGGCGGTCGTCGTCATCGTGATCGTCTCCGTGGCATTCTGCTTCGCTGCGGGCGAAGTCGATGTGCGCGTGCGCGGCCCTGCGCGGCCGCCGCGGCTATCTTAGCGCGTTTGTGCCGGCGTGGGCGTCCATCTACCACCAACGCTAGTGCTTACTTCATAGCCGGCGCAGTTCTACGGGGGCGGCGGGGCAGAAGTGCTCAGACTCCCACCCGGCTGCGGTCGGCCTGGAGAATCCGGTTGAAGCCGACAAGTACCGCCGTGGGATCTTGCCTTTTGCCGCCGGCAGCAGGAAAGTGCAGGCGCCGCGCGGCGCCTGCCGCCGCGGGCTGCTTCGGCAGATAGGCTCGGACTGCAGGAAGGTTGGTCGCCCATGTCACGGCTGCCGCGCCGCGCCCTACCGGGTTCAGTGGTCTTCGCTCTCGCCCTGCTACTCGCCGCCACCACCGCGCTGGCCGCCCCGAAGGACCATCTGGTCCGCTTCAGCACGACGATCGCGCCGCCGTCGCCGGCGAGCGTGGACATCAGCTGGGTCGAGAATTCCAGCGGGCGCTACTTCCTGGCCGACCGCTCGAACAAGGCGATCGACCTGTTTGACGCCAGGACCGACACCTTCACCGGCTTCATCGGCCAGGGGCAGTTCACCGGCAACGGCGCCTGCAACGGCGATCCCTTCGCCGGGGCTGGACCCGACGGCGTGGTGACCGACAGCAGCGGCCTGGTCTGGGCGGGGGACGGCAACAGCACGATCAAGGTGCTGAACCCCGTGGCCGGCACGAACGTCGTAACTTCGATCGGCACCGGCGGCAAGTGCCGAGCCGATGAGCTTTCGTTCGATCCGCGCGACCAGTTGATTCTGATCGCCAACGATGCCGAAGGGTTTCTCACCTTCATTGATGTGAGCACACGCTCGGTCGCGGGCCACTTCTATTATGCCGATAACACGCTCGGCCAGCCAGAGAGCGTTGCCGGCCACGCGACGGCCGGCGGCGGCCTCGAACAGTCGGTGTGGGACGCGCAGACCGGGCTGTTCTACCAGGCGGTGCCCGCCGGAGGCACAACCGGCTTCATCGACGTGTTCGATCCGGTCAGCGAGAGGCTTGTCGCGAGCTATCCGGTGCCGGGCTGCGACGGGGGGCCGACGGGGCTTGCCCTCGGTGAGAACGAGCGCTTCCTTGGCGCCTGCGGCAACGGCGCGGTCGCGGTCGAGCTGCGCAGCGGGCGCATCCACGCCTTCATCCCCGAGGTGGGCGGCGCCGACGAGATCTGGTTCAACCCCGGCGACGACAACTTTTATCTCGCGATCTTTGCCGGCGCCAGGCTGGGCGTGGTGAACGCCGACAACGACAAGCTCGTGCAGATCCTGAGCGGCAGGGGCAGCCACTCCGTCGCCGCCTACGCGGGCAACAACCACATCTTCGACCCCGGTTTCGGCACGGGCATCGCGGTCTTCGTGAGCGGCGGGCATTAGCCGGCGATCGCGCTCGCGCAGCGCCGCATGCTTCAAACCGGCGTTCCGCCAGGGCCACAACCGTGGGGCTCGCGCTGGTGTCTTCTCGCCTTCTTGCCCGCCCGATCGCTGCAGGCGTTCGGGACTGCGTGGGCCGGGGATTTCCACCAGCAACGCCCACTCCGATTCCGCGAATTCGCTCGGGCGTCTCGTTGATCTTGCCGTGCCGCCTCGTGCACCCGGCGCCGCATCGCCGAGCCGCGGCTTTCGGCGCGCCTCGCGTGCCGATGCGCGAATCGCGGCGCCGCGGCAAGATGTCGCGGTTCAGTGAAAAGGTCAGGGTAATCGTCCCGTGAGTTTGTCACGAGCGGTAGGTACGCCACGGGTGAGCGCTTGGGGGCTTGGGTTGCTTGATCGGACCGAGGCCGGTGCCGCGTGGCGCATCGCGGGCACGCAGCGCAGCAGGCTCGGCGGGTGCGGCACGGCTGGCCAGCGTTTCGCCATCCGCCACGACAATGATGCTGCCATCCAGCCGCTCCTGCACCTCGACCCGGCGGTGCGCGTACGTCCGCCGGGTGCGACTCGGCAGCAGCTGCAGCGTCTGCCCGGCGAAGCGGACAGTGTTGTCGCGGGCAACGGTGGCGAGATAGGTGAAGCACAGGATGCCTTCCACGCAGAGTCCGGGGGCGACCGGTCGATAGGCAGAACCCGGCAGGGCAGGCGGCACGCCGAAGCGGGCATTGAAGCGGGGCAGGAACGCGGTGAGCAGCGCGGTGGCCTCGGCAGCGGTGCTCGCGCCCGCAAGGCGCAGTTCGCCGACGAGCCGGTCCTGCAGCGTGCCCCAGAGGCGTTCGATGCGTCCTTTGGCCTCCGGTGACTGGGCGAGGATGGGCTGAATCGCCAGATCCCGCAGGGCGCGGCCGAACTGGGTCGGCTGCCGCACCCCGTCGAGTTGTTCGTCCAGCGTCTCGGGCTCGCGGGGCGAGCGCTGGAAGATGCCGTGGCGGTCGCTGTAGAGCGCCAGGGGAATCCCCTTGCTCGCGAGAATCGTCTGGAGCAGCAGGAAGTAGCCGTGGGCATCCTCCTGCTCGCGCACGCACACGGCGGGCACCGTGCCGGTGGCGTCATCGATGGCGGCCAGCAGGGTGAAGCGCGGGCCGCGGTCTTGCAGCCAGGCGTGCTGACTGCCATCGAGCTGCAGCAGCATGCCTTCCTGGCCCATGCGTTCGCGGCGCAGCCGATGCAGGGGTGGGCGGCGTGTCCGCGGGCTCGGTCGCTGATCCGCCACGAGCAGCCGACGGACGGTGGATCGGGACAGGCGGAGGTCCTCACGCTCTGCCAGCAGGTCGGTGAGGTGACTGTAGTTGAGGCCGGCATAGGTGGTGGCGGCGAGCTCGCGTACCCGCTGGCGAACCGGCTCGCTGAGGGTGTGTGCCGGTGCCCGCCCGCGGTTGCCATGCACGAGGGCCGCAGCCCCCTCCACCCGGTAGGCGGCCAGCAAGCGCCACACCTGGCGCACGCTGCGCCCGAGGAGGCCGGCTGCCTCCACGGCAGTGCACTCGCCGGCGACGACATGGTTCAGAATCTGCAGTCGCGCTTGGTCCTGGGCAGTCAATGTCAGGTCCTTCATGACTGACATTTTCACTGGACAGTTCGTGGTGACGGAGTCCGAGACTCATGACACAAGCCTTGACATGCGCTGTATACTGCATAGGTATCGTACCCCCGGCAGCAGGGAGGTCGGTAGAGCATAAGGGGGTCGCATGGACGGCGGGACCAGATCCTACGCAGGCGGACCCATCTCTCGGCGGCGGCTGATCACCGGCGCCGCCATCGGCGGTGTGGCGCTCTGCGCCCACCGCTGGCATATCGCACGGCCAGCGTTCGCCCAGACCGCCGCCGGGCCGGTGCCCATTCCCAACACCGGCGTCGGCCCGCCGCCCGGTACACACTTCTTCCTGCCCAACCCCGGCGACGAGCCTAGCCTGATCTACAACTTCAATGGCCTGATCGCCCTCGCACACTACCAGTCGCCCGCGACCGACAACGCCGGCAACACGCTGATCTTGGAAAGCGACTGCCGGGCGATGGCGGGCGAGTACATCGCCAGCGACGGCTCGCGCAAGCGTGGCGCCTTCGCTTTCATCTGAGTGGACCTCTACAAGGGCTCAGTTGAGCCCGCGAACCAGGTGCACGACTTCAACCCCGGCAACGACGCCCTCGGCCTGTTCTGGACGATTCCCATCGCGCGGGAAAACCTGCGCGCCTACCCGGAGGACGGCTCCGTGGTCCTGGACCTGAGCAACGTCGCCCTCGCGGACTACGGCACCGTCGCCAACTTCTTCATGGGCAAGCCGAGCATCCCCTCGACGCTCAACCTGCGCATCGAGTGGAGCGGCAACGCGCTGGAGGAGCAGGTCTTCCATTCCGAAACCGACAACTTCGAGGCGCGGCTGCGCAAGACGACCGTCAGCGTCACGGCTTCGGCCAGCACGCCGAGCACGGGCTTCAGCTTCAGCAATGACGTCTCCACGACCATGACCGAGTACGCCGTCGTCGGCAGCGAGCGCAACGGCTCGTTCCTGCCGGGCGCGGGCGGGGATGGGCAGATGTAGCTGCCGCGCTTCGCCAGCCATGATGTCTTGACGTCGACCGCCGCCAGACAGCGCAGCTGCGACCGGCCGGGCCGTCCACCGGTGGTCGACACGCCCCGCGTTCGGTCACAGGACGGAAGCGAGCCATGAAACCCCGTCGAATCGTGCTCGGTCGAGCGGCGATCACGCCGCCTTCTGAGAGCGGCCGCCTCAGCCGGCGAGCTCTCCTGCGCGGGACGCTGGGCGCCACGGCCGCCGCCCTCGGGTCGCGGCGGGCGATCGCCGTTCGCGCCGGCGCCACGGCGTTCTCCGCGCCGCGCCGTCCAAAGCGGACCGCCGGCGCCGGCGACAGCCTCGTGCTGCAGTGGGACGAAGCTGCCCTCCAGGCGATCCGCGACACCAAGCCCGGGCCGCCGATGGTGGCCCGCGCACTGGCGTTTGTGCACACCTGCATCTACGACGCCTGGGCGATGTATGACCCCGTGGCGCAGGCGACGGCGACTGGAGGCGAGCTGCGCCAGCCCGCCGCGGCGCGCACGCCGGAGAACGTACGTCAGGCGATCAGCTTCGCCGCCTACCGCGCGCTCGCGGATCTCTTTCCCACGGAGATTCCCTCGTTCGTCCGGCTCATGACCAGCCTCGGCTACAGTCCGGCCGACACCTCGATCGATCCCGGATCGCCGGCCGGCGTCGGCAACCGCTGCGCCCAGGCGGTGATCGACTTCCGCCACGCGGACGGCGCCAACCAGCAGGGCGATCTGCACCAGGGCGCCTACTCCGACTACACGGGCTACCAATCGGTCAACACCCCGGACAGCATCGTCGACCCCGACCGCTGGCAGCCGCTGCGTGTGCCCAACGGCACGGGCGGTTCGAGCGTCCAGCCCTACGTCGGCGCGCAGTGGGGGCTGGTGACGCCGTTCGCCCTGACCTCGGGGGCGCAGTTCCGGCCCGCCGAGGGGCCGGCGACCCACGACAGTGAGCGCTACCAGGCGCAGGCGGCGCAGATCCTCGGCTACAGCGCCAACCTCAGCGACCGGCAGAAAATCATCGCCGAGTACTGGGCCGATGGGCCCGCCTCGGAGCTGCCGCCGGGTCACTGGTGCCTGTTCGGCGGGTTTGTCTCGCGCCGCGATGGCCACGACCTGGACACGGACGTCAAGCTCTTCTTCGCGCTGGCCAACGCGGTGATGGACGCGGGCATCGCCGCCTGGGACGCCAAGCGCGCCTATGATTCCGTGCGCCCCGTAACGGCCGTCCACTATCTCTACCGCGGGCAGCAAATCCAGGCCTGGGGCGGACCGTATCAAGGGACACGCACGATCCGCGGCGAGGACTGGCAACCCTACCAGGCGGCGAACGTCGTGACGCCGCCCTTCCCGGAGTTCATCTCCGGGCACAGCACCTTCAGCGCCGCCGGGGCCGAGATCCTGCGCCGCTTCACGGGCAGCGATGCCCTGGGCGCTTCGGTGACGGCCCCGGCGGGCAGCTCGAAGTTCGAGGCGGGCGCCGTGCCGGCCGAGGATGTCACGCTTTCGTGGGACACCTTCTCCGAGGCGGCCGACGAGGCCGGACTCTCCCGCCGCTACGGCGGCATTCACTTCGAGCAGGGCGACCTGGTGGGCAGGAGCACCGGCCGGCTGGTCGGCGCGCAGGTCTGGGATCGGGCACAGGCATACATCACCGGATCGGTGTAGCGCCGGCCTATCCAGCCTCAGCCGGCCACGATCAGCCGGGCCGCGACGATCACGACCGCGCCGGCCACCGCGACGAGCGCGTACTCCGCCGCCGTGCGCTGGTCCAGCCGCCGCACGATCGCCGCCAGCGCCACGCCGGTGACGGTGTAGAAGACGAGCAGCAGCAGCATCGCCGCGAGCAGGCCGTCGAGGCGCACGAACTGCAACGCCCAGCGCGCCTGCGCCACGACGATGCCGCTGACCAGGCCGTAGAGCGCCTGGTCGCCGGCGCTCAGCTCAGCATCACGGAACAGCTCCACGGCGAAGATGGCCGCGGCAAGGCCGCAGAGCAGCGCCGCCGCCGGCGCGCTCAGGTTGTACGCGTAGAGCGCCGCCAGCAGGCCGTAGAGCCCGATGAAGGCCGCGATCAGCAAGATGGTGCGCGGCAGGGCGTTGGCATCTTCGTGGTCGAGCACGGCGTACTCGGCGTAGCAGACGCCGGCGAACATCACGCCCGTGGCCAGCGAGGCGAGCACGCCCCAGTAGCCGACCGAGGCGTAGCGGAAGAAGAGCGCCGCCGCCACGACGAAGGCCGCGGGCAGCAGCAAGGCCGTCGCCGTGCCCGCGCCGCCGCGCAGGCGTCCGAGCGGGTGGCTGCGCAGAATGCCGTCCAGCCCCAGCGCCGCCACCACCGGCAGCACGAAGAGGATCGGCGCCGTGCCCGTAAGGATAAACAGCCCCGCCAGCACGGTCACGGCGATCGCCAGCAGGTTGACGAGGTCGAGCGGGCGCAGCCGGCGTAAGTGCAGGAGGGTCAGGTCGCGAACGGCCATGGCGGCGTCCTGTCTACTCGGCGGCCAGCGCCGGCGGCTCCAGGCCGAAGATCTCCGCGGCGTTGTGGTACCAGATCCGCTCCTGCTCGTCCTCGCTCAGGCCGATCTCCTCGAAGATCCGCGCGAAGCGATCGACGTGCTCGCGGATCTCGTCTGCGCCGCAGTCGGAGCCGAAGGTCAGCTTTTCGACGCCGATCTCGTAGCCGATCATGCGCCGCTCCACCGCGTGGCGCTCGATCGTCTCGCCGCCGGAGAGGTCGAAGAAGACGTTGGTGCGCCAGCGAGCGACCGAGGCGGCGGCGTCGTAGTTGCCCGTGCCGCCGAGATGGGCGCCGATCAGCTTCAGCGCCGGGAAGTTGTTGGCGATCGTGTCCAGGTGAAAGGGGTGCATGCGCGTGGCGGAGACGTCGCGCGGGCCACGGAAACGCCTGCGCATCGTCTGCATCATCTGCAGGCGGCGGGCGGCCTCCGGGTCGCGGCGCGGGTGCGTGCGTGAGTAATCGATGCCGCCGCCGATCACCCCCAGGTGCAGCACGATCGGCAGCTCCAGGGCCTCCGCCGCCGCGTACATGGGGAAGTAGTCCGGCGTGTCGTAGGCGCGGCGCACGCCGATCATCTTCAGCCCGCGGTAGCCCAGCTCGTACAGCTGCCAGACGCGCGCCCGGTCGGTTTCCTCGGGGTCGACCACGGCGACCGGGATCGCCACGTCTGCAAACGGACGCAGATGGCGCAGGGCGCGGGCGTGGTCCATGCCCCAGCGGCCGCCGCTGAGCAGCGCCGCCTTGACGATGCCGGCTTCGTGCAGCCGTTCGAACAGCTTCTCAACCAGGGGCGTGGGGTCTGCCGCGGGGTCTTCCCAGTTCGCGGGAAAATGCACGTGCGTATCGAAAATGCGTGGTTCCAAGCGATCACTCACCGGGCGCACGCCGCCCTCTGCTTCCGTGGCGGCGGCCCTCATCCTTCACTGTAGCAAATTGGCCCGAATGGCCGCGCGTCTTATGTGCCGCGCCCGCGCCGCCGACGGCCGCGGCCCACACCACGGCCGAAGCCGCGCCGGTCCTGCCCTCCCGCGCCGCCCGCCTGCTCTCGGCCGTTCCCGCTTGCCGGCCGCGGGAAGGGCGTGGCGCGCTGCCAGACGCCGGCGTCCGCGGCGGGTGAGGTCGGCGCCGCACCAGCATCGCGCGCCGCGCTGCGCAGGGCCGTGCCCTCGATCTCCCGCGCGTAGGCCGGCAGCTCGCGCTCGTCGCGGCCCGCGGCGATCGCGACGACGGCGTAGAGCCGCGCCGGCCAGCCTGGCGCCGAGGTGACTCGCGCCTGCGCCGTGCCAACGCTCACGCCCACCAGCCGCGCGCGCAGCAGATCGTCGCGCCGGTTGAGCGGTCCGCCGGAGCGCAGCACGAACTCGCCCTCCTCCAGCGTGATCGAGACGAGGCCGCCTTCGCGCGCCAGCCCCTTGAGCGCGAGCGCGTAGAGCAGGCCGCGCAGCGCCGGCGGCGGCGGACCGAAGCGATCGACGCACTCTTCATACGCCGCCTGCGCTTCTTCAGGCGTCGTCACCTGGCCGAGCCGCTGATAGAGCGCCAGCCGCACGTTCAGGTCGGCGACGTAGCTCTCGGGGATGTAGGCCGTGAGCGGCAGGTCGAGCTGCACGGCGGTCTGCGAGGTGCTGGGCACGGGCGGCGGCTCGCCGCGGGCCACGGCGCGCAGCCGCGTCACCGCGTCGGCCAGCATGCGGCTGTAGAGGTCGAAGCCCACGGCGCCGACGTGGCCGCTCTGCTCGGCGCCCAGCAGGTTGCCGGCGCCGCGGATCTCCAGGTCGCGCAGCGCGATCTGGAAGCCGGCGCCCAGCTCCGTCGCCTCGAAGATCGTCTGCAGCCGCTTCTGCGCCGTCTCGCTCAGCGCCCGGTTGCGCTCGTAGAGCAGGTAGGCGTAGGCGCGGTTGGCGCCGCGGCCCACGCGCCCGCGCAACTGGTAGAGCTGCGAGAGGCCGAAACGATCGGCGTGGTTGATGATGATCGTGTTCACGCTGGGAATGTCCAGACCCGACTCGATGATCGTGGTGCAGACCAGCACGTCGTACTGGCCGCGCTGGAAGTCGATCATCACCTGTTCAAGCTGCTCCTCGGGCATCTGGCCGTGGCCGATCGCGATCTCGGCCTCCGGCACGATGCGGCGCAGATCGGCGGCCACGCGCTCGATGCTGTGCACGCGGTCGTGGACGAAGTAGATCTGGCCGCCGCGGTCCAGCTCGCGCAGGATCGCCTCGCGCACCAGCCGCTCGTCGAACTCGGCCACGTAGGTCTTGATCGGCAGCCGGTCCTGCGGTGCGTTCGCCATCGTGGACATGTCGCGGATGCCGGAAAGCGACATCTGCAGCGTGCGCGGGATCGGCGTGGCGGAGAGCGTGAGTACGTCCACCTGCTGGCGCATCTGCTTCAGACGCTCCTTGTGCGCCACGCCGAAGCGCTGCTCCTCGTCGATGATCACCAGGCCGAGGTTCTTGAAGCCCACATCCTTCTGCAAGATGCGGTGCGTGCCGATCAGGATGTCGACCTCGCCCTCGGCGGCCGCGGCCAGCACCTCCTTCTGCTCCTTGTCGCTGCGGAAGCGTGAGAGCACCTCGACCTTCGTCGGGAAGCCGGAGAGCCGCTCGCGAAAGGTCTGGCCGTGCTGCTGCGCCAGCACCGTGGTCGGCACCAGCACGCCGACCTGGAAGCCGTCCAGCACCGCCTTGAAGGCGGCGCGCAGCGCGACCTCGGTCTTGCCGTAGCCCACATCGCCGATGATCACGCGGTCCATCGGCCGCACGTTCTCCATGTCGGTCTTCACGTCTTGAATCGCGTGGAGCTGGTCGGGCGTCTCCACGTAGGGAAACGATGCTTCCAGCTCCTGCTGCCAGGGCTGGTCGGGGCTGAAGGCGTGGCCCTCGCTCACCTCGCGCTGGGCGTAGAGCTGCAGCAGCTCGTTGGCCAGGTCGGTGACGGCGCGGCGCACGCGGTCCTTGGTCCGCGCCCACTCCAGCGTGCCCAGGCGGCTGAGTGAGGGCGTGCGCTCGCTCGGCCCCACGTAGCGGCTGACGCGATCGACCTGGTCGGTGGGCACATAGAGCCGGTCGCCCTCGGCGTAGCGCAGCTCTAGATACTCGCGCTCGACGCCGTCCACGAAGCGGCGTACCAGCCCCTGGAAGACGGCGATGCCGTGCTCGACGTGCACGACGTAATCGCCGGGCGCCAGATCGGCGAGGAACGCCTCGTGGTCGATCGGGCGCGTGCGCTGCGGCCGGCGCTGCTTAGTGAAACCGAACAGCTCGGCGTCGGTGAGCAGGTGCAAGGCCCCGTCCGGCAGATCGAGCACCCAGCCGTTGCCCACCGAGCCGTGCAGCAATTGGAACGAACCCGGCGCGGGCGGCTCGGCCAGCTCCTCTGCGGCGATGCCGTCCTGGCCCTCGCCGGCAAAGATCTCGCCCAGGCGGGCGCTCTGCTGCGAGGTGACGACGGCCCGCTCGCCGCGCCGGGCGATGTCGAGCACGTCGTGCATCGCCACGCGCAGGCGGCCGCCGTAGCCGCCGGGCGGCGCGAACGGCGGCGCGATCACCTCGGTCGCGCCGCTCTCCGCCGCCTGTTCTGTCAGCTCCGGCGTGGCCCAGCGGTGCAGGTCCAGCAGGCGCGGGCGGGCGCTCAGCTCCGCCACGACCCGCGCCCGCGGCGCCTGCGGCAGCGGCAGGCCCAGCGGAATCTGGCCGCGGCCTTCGAGATCGGCGCGGGCCTCGGCCGCCTGCGTGTCCAGCTCGTCGATCGCGTGCAAGGTCTCCGCCAGTTCGTCCACGACCACGAGTGCGCCGGCCGGCAGATGCTCCAACAGCGACGCCCGTGTGAGGAAGGGCAGATAGAAGCCGCCGGCCGCGGCGAGATCGCCGCCGCGCAGCCGATCGGCCTCGTCCTCGAAGCGGGCGAGCGCATCCTCGCCCAGGTTCGACGGATCGAGGCCGTCGAGCAGCGCCTGCACGGCGGCGAGGTCGGCGCTGGCCTCGCGGGCGGGACCGAACTCGGCGCGCGCCATCACGGCGACCGTGCGCTGCGTGGCCGGGCTGAAGCTGCGCAGGCTCTCAACCGTGCTGCCCAGCAGCTCGATGCGCACGGGCAGCTCGGCGGCGGGTGGGAAGACGTCGATGATGCCGCCGCGCCGGCTGACCTGGCCCGGCGCCTCGACCAGGCTCACCGTCTCGTAGCCGAGCGCCTGCAACTGCTCCAGCATGCCGGCCAGCGAGAGGCGCGAGCCGGGTTCCAGTACGATCCGCCCTTCGCGCTCGGCCCGTGGCGCCAGCGTGCGCTGCGCCAGGGCCATGCCGGAGGTGACGATGATCGGCGCCGTCTCAAACGGCTGCGCCAGCCGTTCGAGTACGCGCAGCCGTGCCTCCGCCGCTTCCACGTCTGGCGTGACGCGCTCGTAGGGGATCGTGTCCAGCTCGGGGAAGAGCAGGGCGCGGCCGGGATCGCCGAGATAGAGCAGCAGCTCCTCGTGCATCTGCGCGGCGCGGTCCGGCCGCGGCGTGACGATGAGGACCGGGTCTTCGGCGCCGTCGAGCAGCGCCGCCAGCAAGGCAGGCTTGGCCGCATCGGGCAGGCCGGCGGTCAGGCGCGCGGCCGGCGCCGCGAGGCGCTGCCCCAGCAGCGCGACGGCGGGCTCCGAGCGGATCAGCGAAAGCAGGCCGTTGAGCCGCACGCGTCTTCCCGCCTTCAGTCGCGGTTGAAACGGTTCATCGCCGCCTGCACGCCCTCTTTCAGGCAGCAAATGGCGGCATCGGCGGCGGTGTCGGCGGCGGCCTCGAGCAGGCGGCGCTGCTCGGCCGGCGCGTTGCCCAACACCCAGCCGGCGACGTGCTCGGGATCCCACGACGGCTTGTCGCCCACAACCGGACGGCCGATGCCGATGCGGATGCGCGGAAAGTCTTGCGTGCCGGCGGCGGCGAGAATCGATTTCATCCCCTTCTGCCCGCCGCTGCCGCCCGTCTCGCGCACGCGCACGCGCGCCACGGGCAGATCCAGCTCGTCGTAGATGAGCAACATGCGGCCCGCGGGCAGCTTGTACTTGCGCAGCAGCTCGCGGATAGCGTTGCCGCTGTCGTTCATGAAGGTGCGTGGTTTGGCCAGCACCAGCCGGCGCCCCTCGAACGCGCCTTCGCCCACACTGGCGGTGCGGTTGTGCTTCTCTACTGGGATGCCCAGCCGCTTCGAGAGGCGGTTGATTACCCAGAAGCCGACGTTGTGGCGATTGCCCGCGTAGGCCGCGCCGGGATTGCCGAGGCCGACGATCAGCTCGATCGGCGGGCGCGCGGACGCGGCCTCGCCCGCGGGTTCGGGCAGGCCGTTGAGCAACGTCTCTTCGGTTTTTCCGCCGCGGCGCAGGCCGAACGGCATCAGCGCGCTCCCCGGCGGCGCGCCGCCATTCGAGCATTCATCGTACGATCAGCTTACCGCGATGCCGCTGGCCGCCGCGACCGCTTCGGGCAGGACGGCGAGTAAGCGCTCGATCTCCGCCGCGCTCGTCTCCGGCCCGAGCGAGAAGCGCACCGCCGCCGTCGCCTGCTCGATCGGCAGGCCCATCGCCAGCAGCACGTGCGACGGCTCCCAGGAGACCGAGGCACAGGCCGCGCCGCTCGATGCCGCCACGCCGCGCGCGTCCAACTCGAGCACGAGCTGTTCGCCGTCGGCGCTTGGAAAGGCGAAGTTGACGATGTTCGGCAGGCGCGCCTCGGGGTCGCCGTTGAAGACGGCGCCGGGAAAGCGCGCCTGCACGCCGGCGATCAGCTGCTCGCTCAGCGCCCGCGCGTGGCGCACATTCTGCGCCCGCTCGACTTCGGCCAGCCCGATCGCCGCGCCGAGGCCGACGATGCCCGCCACGTGTTCCGTGCCGGCGCGGCGCTGGCGCTCCTGCCCGCCGCCGGTTTGCTGGGCAAGAAAGGGCACGCCCCGGCGCAGGTACAGGGCGCCGGCGCCCGTCGGCCCGCCGAACTTGTGCGCCGAGAGGCTGAGCGCGTCCACACCCAGCGCCTCGACATCGACGGAGAGCCAGCGCGGCGCCTGCACGGCGTCGCTGTGCAGGGGAATGTGGCGGCCGATCGCTCTGCCGCGTTCGCGCAGGGCCGCGGCGATCTCCGCGATCGGCTGGATCGTCCCGGTTTCGTTGTTCGCCAGCATCACGCTGACCAGCACCGTGTCGTCGCGCACCGCGGCGGCAACGGCCTGCGGATCGACCCGCCCGGCGCGATCGACGCCGACGTACTCCGTCTCGAAGCCGAAGCGATCGAGGTATTGGCAGGTGTGCAGCGCGGCGTGGTGCTCGACGGCGCTGACCACGAGGTGGTTGCCCAGCCGCGCGAACTGCTGCGCGAAGGCGATCCCCTTCAGCGCCGCGTTCACCGACTCGGAGCCGCCGCTGGTGAAGACGATCTCGGCCGGCCGGCAGTTCAGCGCGCTTGCCACGGCCTCGCGCGCCGTTTCCACCGCCTCGGCGGCCTCGCGGCCGGCGCGGTAGAGCGCCGACGGATTGCCAAAGCGCGCGGTCTGCCAGGGCGTCATCGCCGCGGCGACGCGCGCATCGATGGGCGAAAGGGCGGCGTGGTCGAGATAGATGAACTCTGGCATACGGCTGGTAGGGCTCCGCAGCGGATCGGCAGGCTGACACGCCGTACGGATCGGAGCCGAACCCGGCGCGTCCTTCTATGCTAGCCGATCGCGGCGCGCGTGCGGTGATATTCCGCACAGAGGCTCATGGCGCGCGCGGCGCGCTCGAAGCTGGGCAACACCGGCAGGCCGGCCTGCTGGAAGCGCGGCCGCTGCTGCGCCACCTCCAGCTCCGAGTGGCCGGGGTGCATGATCGTGACATACGGTTTGGCCGAGCGCTCCTTGTGCGCCGCCAGCCGGTCGATGAATTCGTCGAGCTGCTCCGGGTGGTTGGCCCAGCGCCGCGACATGAACGTGGCCGAGATCTCCATGGCGATCGCGTCGATGTTTGGCTCGGCGTCGAGGATGCGAAAGAGACGGTCGAGGTTCTTCTGATCGCCGCCGATCGTGCCGGCCATATCGAACGGGTTGCGATAGCTGCCGCCGACGATGTTGAAGAAGCTCGCCAGCTCCGTGTACGACTTCTCCGTCAGCAGCGGCACCTCCATGCCCTCGCTCTCGAAGGCGTCGGTGAAGACGACGGACTGGCCGCCGGTCATCGCCATCAGGCCGACGCGAGTGCCGGCGCTCGGCTTCGCCCGCAGCAGCACCTGGCAGAGATCGGCCGTTTCATCCAGGCTGCGCGAGGGGATGGCATTGGCCTGCTTCACCAGCGCGTCCCACACCCGCTGCGACGATGCCAGCGAGCCGGTGTGCGACATCGTGGCGCGGCCGCCGGCGACGGTGCGTCCGCCCTTCCAGACGATCACCGGCTTCTTCGCCGCCGTCTCGCGCAGGACGCGCACGAAGCGGGGGCCGTCCTTCACGCCCTCGACGTACATCGCGATCGCCTCGGTCTCCGCGTCCTGCGCGAAGTATTCGAGGTAGTCCGAGGCGTCGAGCACGATCGAGTTGCCGATGCTGATCGCCTTGCTCATCAGCATGCCGTTCGCCGCGGCCAGCAGCGAGAAGTTCATGCCGTGCGTGCCGCTCTGCGAGATGAAGCCGATCTGCCCGGAGACGCCGGCCGGCTGCTCGGCGTTGAAGCGCACGCCGACTTTGGGATTGTAGATACCCATGCAGTTGGGACCGACGATCAGCAGATCGTTGTCGCGCGCGGTGCGCGTTAGCTCGTCCTGGAGGCGGATGCCCAGCTCTTCGCCGGTCTCGGCGAAGCCGCTGGTGAACATCTCGACGCCCCCGACCTGCTTCTTGATGCAGTCGGCGATCACGCGCGGCGAGACCTGGCGCGGCACGGCGCAGACGACCAGGTCGACCGGCTCGGGAATGTCCAGCAGGCTGGTGTAGTTCTTGACGCCCAGCGCCTCGATGCCGGGGATCTCCTTGGGATCGACCTGCACCGAGTAGAGCTTGCCGGTGAACGGCTTCATGTTGTTGAGCCACATGTAGCCGCCGCCGGCCCGCTTGTCGCCGACCACGGCCATAACCTTCGGATTGAGCACGCGTTCGAGCCGCGCGACGACGTTCTTCATGAATTCGAACCTTGCAGAGCGCTGAAGGAAGGACGGGCCGCGATCCCCGCCACCGGCCGGCGCTACGCCGCACCGAGCACGATGCGCGCATCAACGGCCAGGACGCCGTCGGCATAGGCGAAGACGGGGTTCAGGTCCAGCTCTTCGATCTCGGGGTGCTGCTCGACGAAGCCGGAGACCCGCGCAATCAGGTGCTGGAGCGCGGGCAGGTCCGCCGCCTGCTGGCCGCGCACGCCTTCCAGCACGGGAAAGCCCTTGATTTCGTGGATCATCTGGCCGGCGTCGCGCTCGCTCACGGGCACGATGCGGAAGGAGACGTCCTTGAGCACTTCGACCAGGATGCCGCCCAGGCCGAACATCAGCACCGGCCCGAACTGCGGGTCCCTGGTCATGCCGACGATCACTTCCGTGCCCGGCTTCGCCATCGTCTGCACGGCCACGCCCTGCACGCGTGCGTGCGGCTGCGCCGCCTTCACCGCGGCCATGATCCGCTCGTAGGCGGCGCCCACGGCGCCCGCGTCGGGCAGGTTCAGCGCCACGCCGCCGACGTCGCTCTTGTGGGCGATCTCCGGCGAGACGACCTTGAGCACCACGGGAAAGCCGATCTGCTGCGCCGCGCTCACAGCCTCTTCGCGGCTGGTGGCGAGCCGGGCGCGGGTAGTGCTGATCCCGGCCGCTTCCAGCAGTTGCTTGGACTCGACTTCGTTGAGCAGCGTGCGGCCCTCGCCGCGCGCCGCGTCGATGATCGCGTTGGTCATGCTTCGCTCCGCCGTCCAGGTCGTACAGGTCGTATCGGTCGCATAGGAGGTGCAATTGCGCTTGCTTCGCGGCGGTGGCAGCCGGGCTGAGTCACCCCGCCGCGGGCGTGGCTATGGTAGGTTCGCGTCGAAAGCAGTGTCAACGAAGAGCACAGGGCGTAGGGCAAAGGCCGTAGGGTCGGCTTCAGCCGCCCGGCAATCCCGGCGCCTCAAGCTCCGAGGGCAAGAGCCGCAGGAACACTTCATTGGAGAGCAGCCGGCCGCGTGGTGTCAGGCGCAGGCGGCCACCGGCGTGTTCCAGCAGCCCCCATCCTTCCAGTTCCTCCAGCGCCGGGCCGGCGAACGCTGCCAGTCGTATGCCGTGCCGCGCGGCGAAGGCGTCCAGGTCGAGTCCCTCGTTCAGGCGCAGTCCCAGGACCGCCGTGTCGGAGGCGTCGGTCAGCGGCTCGATCGCCGTCTCCTCCGTAATCTGCGGGAAAATCGTCTGCAGGTTGTCGCCCAGAACCGGCATGCCGCCAGGAGCCGTGCGTAGACGGGCGATGTAGCCGGCGGGCGGCCGGATCATGGCGAAGCGACGGCCGGCGAAGCAGGAGTGGGCGCCCGCGCCGAGGCCCAGGTACGGCTGGTTGCGCCAGTAGATCAGGTTGTGGGCGCAGGTGCGGCCCGGCCGGCTCCAGTTCGAGATCTCGTACTGGGCGTAGCCCGCGGCGGCCGTCTGCTCGGTCGTCGCTTCGTACATATCCGCCTGCAGGTCGGGGTCGGGCGCCGGCGCTGCGCCCTGCTCCACCTGCCAGGCGAGCTTCGTGCCCGGTTCGACCGTAAGGCCGTACAGGGAGAGGTGCTCGGGCGCAAGCGCCACGGCGCGGCGCAGATTTGCCTGCCAGCCTGCCAGCTCCTGGCCCTCCAGCCCGAAGATCAGGTCAAGATTGATGTTCTCGAAGCCTGAAGTGCGCGCGGCGCCGTACGCCGCCACCGCCTGCTCGGCACTGTGGATGCGGTCGAGCCGCTGCAGCTCGCCGTCGTCGAAGCTCTGCACGCCGAGGCTCAAGCGGTTCACGCCAAGTCCGCGCAGGCCGCGCAGATACGCCTGGTCCACCGTGCCCGGGTTCGCTTCCAGCGTGATTTCGGCGTCCGCGGCCAGCGCGAACGAGCCGTGGATCGCGGCGAAGATGCGCTCAAGCTGCGGCAGCGGCGTGAGGCTGGGCGTGCCGCCGCCGAAGAAGACCGTGACGACTTCGTAGCCGGCCGCAAGCTCGCGCCAGAGGGCAATGTCGCGCACGAGCGCCTCGGTGTACGCGGGAATCAGATGATCCAGCCCGGCGTACGAGTTGAAGTCGCAGTAAGCGCACTTGTGGTCGCAGAAAGGCAGGTGCAGGTAGAGGCCGAGCGGCCGCAAGGACGAGGCAGAAGCCGGATCGCGCATGGAGCCTTCCGTACGCCCATGCTAGCATTTTTGCAGCGTCGCGCCCCGGCTGCGGCCGGCATGCGCGGCGGCGCTGGAGGCGACGGTGCTCAAGACGCGCAGCGCGGGCGAGCTGCGCCCGCAGGACGACGGCGCCGAGGTCACGCTGGCCGGCTGGGTGCACAATCGCCGCGATCAGGGCGGGCTGATCTTCATCGACCTGCGCGACGCCGGCGGCATTGTGCAGGTGAAATTCGACCGTTCCACCCATCCCGAAGCGCACAGCGTTGCCGCCGAGGCGCGGCCGGAGTACGTGCTGCAGGTACAGGGCGCCGTGGCGCTGCGTGAGGCCCGCTGGGTCAATCCGAGGCTGGCCACCGGCGAGGTCGAGGTCGCGGTGAGCGCGGCGAAGATCCTCAACGTTTCGAAGACGCCGCCCTTCTACATCAACGAGGAGAGCGACGTCTCCGAGCTGCTGCGCCTGCAGTACCGCTACCTCGACCTGCGCCGGCCGCGCATGCATGAGAACATCGTCATGCGCCACCGCGCCGTGAAGCTGATCCGCGACTTCATGACCGAGCGCGGCTTCATCGAGATCGAGACGCCGATCCTCTTGAAGAGCACGCCGGAGGGCGCCCGCGACTATTTGGTGCCCAGCCGCGTGCATCCCGGCGACTTCTACGCGCTGCCGCAGTCGCCGCAGCAGCTCAAGCAGTTGCTGATGGTCGCCGGCATGGAGCGTTACTTCCAGATCGCCCGCTGCTTCCGCGACGAAGACCTGCGCGGCGACCGCCAGCCCGAGTTCACCCAGCTTGACCTCGAAGTGAGCTTCGTGGAAGAGGAAGATATCTTCGAGCTGATCGAGTCGCTCTTCCTGCGCCTCACGCGCGAGCTGACGCCGCGGCTGGCCGTGCCGGCGCCCTTCCCACGCCTCACCTACGCCGAGGCGATGCGTCGCTTCGGCTCCGATAAGCCAGACCTGCGCTACGGTCTTGAGCTGTTCGACGCCTCCGACCTGCTGCGCGGGAGCGAGTTCGGCGTCTTCCGATCCGCCATCGAGAGCGGCGGCCAGGTGCGCGGCATCGTGGCGCCGGGCTGCGCGGGCTACACGCGCCGGCAGACGGACGAGTTGATCGAGCTGGTGAAGACGCGCGGCGCCAAAGGGCTGGTGCCCATCGCCCTGCAGGGCGATGGGCACCTCGACTCTCTGACGATGGACGACGTGCGTTCGTCCGCCGCCCGCTATCTGCGCGTCGATGCAGTGCAGGCGCTGGCGCGGCGCGGCGGCGCGGGCCGCGGCGACCTGATCCTGCTCGCCGCCGACAAGCCGGCCACGGTTAACGCCGCGCTCGATCTGCTGCGGCGCACGCTGGCGAAGCAGCTTGGCCTCGAAGACGCGAACGTGCTGGCCGGCGCCTTCATCACCGAGTTTCCCATGTTCGAGTGGAACGAGGACGAAGGCCGCTGGGACGCCCTGCATCATCCCTTCACGGCGCCGCTGGACGAAGACCTGGCGCTGCTCGACTCGGACCCCGGCGCCGCGCGCAGCCGCGCCTACGACTTCGTCTGCAACGGCTGGGAGCTGGCCAGCGGCAGCATCCGCATCCACGACCGCGCCATGCAGCGGCGCGTCTTCGACTTGCTCAACATTTCGCCGGAGGCGCAACAAGAACGCTTCGGCCACATGCTGGAAGCGTTCGAGTACGGCGCGCCGCCGCACGGGGGCATCGCGCCCGGCATCGACCGCATGGTGGCGCTGCTGCAGGGCGAGACGGACATCCGCGAGGTGATCGCCTTCCCCAAGACGAAGAGCGCCGCCGATCCGATGACCGGCGCCCCATCGCCCGTCGAGGAGAAACAGCTGCGCGATCTGCATATCAAGGTCGATCTGGTATGATCGCCCCGCTTTGACGGTGCATGGCTGCCGTCGACCGGTCTGTTCTGGTGCGGTGGTGAGGAGGTTGCGGGATGAGCAATAAACTGCTCGCGGGACTGGCCGGCGCCGTTGGTGTGCTGGTGATCGGCATTATCGTGCTGGCCGTGGCGATCGTCGCCAGTTCGGGCGGCAGCTCGAGCGGCTCGAAGAACACGGCGAAGCTGAGCGCCGCTGGCAACAGCACTCCTGGCGCCAAGGGCAGCGCCAACACCAACACCAATAGCGGCAGGGCGCCGAGCAGTAACATCAAGGGCGGCGAGCTGCGTGTGCCCGGCGATGACCCGCTCACGCTCGACCCGGCGCTCGCCTTCGACACGACCTCGGCCGAGTACATCGTCGAGATCTTCGGCGGGCTGGTGCAGCTCGACAAGAACCTGAAAATCATCCCCGACATCGCCAAGGATCTGCCGACGGTCAGCCCGGACGGCAAGGCCTACACCTTCAAGCTGCGCGACGATGTGGTCTTCCAGAACAGCAACCGCAAGGTCACGGCGCAGGACTTCAAGTACTCGATGGAGCGCGCGGCGAGCCAGGACACTGGCTCATCAACGGCCGACCAGTACCTGGGCGACATCGTCGGCGCGAAGGACATGATCCGCGGCAAGGCCAGCTCGATCTCGGGCATCAAGGTGATCGACGACCAGACGCTGGAGATCGATATCGACGCGCCCAAGTCCTACTTCCTCTCGAAGATGACCTACCCCACGGCCTTCGTCGTGGATAAGACGCAGATCGACCAGGACAAGCGTAACTGGACACGCCATCCTAACGGCACGGGGCCGTTCAAGCTGAAAGAGTGGAAGATCGGCGAGAGCCTGACGCTCGTTCCGAACGACCGTTACCACCTCGGCGCGCCGCCGCTCGGCCAGATTACGTTCGATATCGCCGGCGGCTCAGCGCTGACGCAGTACGAGAACGGCGAGATCGATATCTCCGGCGTCGGCATCAACGACATTGAGCGCATCCGTGACAAGAACGAGCCGCTCAACAAGGAGTACGTCTCCAAGCCGGGACTCTCGACCTTCTACATCGGCTTCAACACCAAGCAGGCGCCGTTCGACGATCCGAAGGTGCGTCGCGCCTTCGGCGAGGCGATCGACAAACAGCAGCTTGTCGACGTGATTCTCAAGGATGTGGTGCCGGCGGCGAACGGCATCTTACCGCCGGGCATGCCCGGCTACAACAAAGACGTGAAGGGCATCCCCTTCGATGCCAACGACGCCAAGCAGTTGCTGCAGCAGTCGAAGTACGCGGGCAAGCTGCCGCCGATCACCTTCACGACCTCGGGACAGGGCGCCAACGTCGGCCCGGTAGACGAGGCGATCCTGCAGATGTGGAAGGACAACCTCGGGGTCACGGTCGAGGTGCAGCAGGTGGAGACGGCGACCTTCTTCAGCGACGTGAAGAAGGGCGCCTACCAGTTCTGGGACGCGGGCTGGGCCGCCGACTATCCCGACCCCGAGAACTTCCTGGACCTCAATTTCTACAGTCAGAGCAACGGCAATGACGCCAAGTACAGCAACCCACAGGTCGATACCCTGCTGGGGCAGGCGCGCACCGAGCAGGACGCGACCAAGCGCTACCAGGACTACCAGCAGGCCGAGCAGATGATCCTCGACGACGCCCCCTGGATCCCGCTCTTCTATGAGCAGGACAACCTGCTGGTGAAGCCCTATGTGAAGGGCTTCGACATCGTGGGCATGATCATCCCGATCTACCGCTACGTCTCGATCCAGAAGTAACGCGATCGCCGGGCGCCGGCCGGCCACCTGCGGTCGGGCCGGCGCCGCGCTCGCGCGGCTGCGCGTCGCGAGGCTGCCGTGACCGGTGTCTTCCCCTTTATCGTGCGTCGCCTGCTGGCCGCGATTCCGGTGATCTTCCTCGTCACGGTCGCGACGTTCTATCTCGGCCGCTACGCCCCCGGCGACCCTATCACCGCGCGTACGCAGGGCAAGGCCTCGCCAGAGACCGTCGCGCGGCTGAAGCACCAGCTACACCTGGACGACAACGTGGCGGTGCAGTATGTGCGCTACATGGGCGAGGTACTGCGCGGCGACTTCGGCACCAGCCAGCGCCACGTAAATCAGAGCGTCTCCAGCATCATCTTCCCCAAGATGTGGATCTCGCTGCAGGAGAACCTCTATCCGTTCTTTCTCACCTTTCTCATCGGAATGCCGATCGGCATCTATCTCGCCTTACGCCGTGGTCATTGGCAAGATCCGGCGGTCACGACGGTACTGCTGGTGCTGACCGCGATTCCGGTCGTGATTCTAATTCCGACGCTCCAGGTGCTGTTCGCGGCGAAGTGGAAGCTGCTGCCCGTCTCCGGCTGGCATGGTATCTTCAGCCGAAATATTGTTCTGCCGACCGTGGTCCTGACGGTGCCCGGGTTGGCAGGTATCGCTCGACTGATGCGCATCAGCATGGTACAGGTGATGGATGACGACTTTGTGCGAACCGCGAGGGCGAAGGGTCTGCAGGACCGAATCGTCATCATGCGCCACATCGTCAGGAACGCATTGCTGCCGATGACAACAGCGATCGTGGGTTCGCTGTTCTTTCTGTTCGCTGGCTCGTTCTTCGTCGAGACGCTGTTCGGCATTCCGGGAATTGGTGCAGAGTCGATCGCGACGATTGGCGCACGCGACTATGACGAGATCATGGCGATCACGATCGTGAGCACCGTCGCGTTCGTAATCGCGAACATGGCGGTGGACATCGCCTACACCTTCATTGATCCAAGAATTCGTCTGATTACCCAGTAGCGCTGCACGAACACGGATAGAGCATGACCGCCAATACCGCCGCACTGCTGCCCACCGCAGCGGATACGTACGCACTGGAACGACCGCCCGTTCCAGCGTGGCGGGCGTTCGCTCGCAGCCTGTTGAAGCGCAAGCTGGCCTGTGCTGCACTCTGTTACATCGTCCTCTTCTACGGCACCGCGATCTTCGCGCCGGCGATCGCCCCGTACAGCTACGAGGGCAGCAGCCACGATCTGCGCAAAGAGAACGTGTTGCAAGGCCCGAGCTGGAAGCATCTCTTCGGCACCGATCGGCTTGGCCGCGACCTGTTCAGCCGCGTCGTCTACGCCACGCGCACGACGATGTTGATCACGGTGGCCACGGCAATTACCGGTGGCCTATTTCTGGGTGTTGGCCTGGGGTTGCTCGCCGGCTACCGGCGCGGCATCGTGGATTCGTTGATCAACCGCCTGGGTGAAGCGCTGGGCAGCATTCCCGCATTGTTATTACTGCTGCTCCTCGCGGCGACGGTCCGGCCGCGCATCGACGCCTGGATACGGCACGCCTACGGCTGGCCGCTGATCGGGAGCCCATTGCGTACGGGTATCGCCGACATTACCTTCGTCTTCTTCGCCCTGACGCTGATCGGCTGGGTAGACGATGAGCGGTTGATCCGCTCACAGGTGCTCGCTGTCCGTCAGCAGGAGTACGTGCTGGCGGCGCGGTCGATGGGCGCCTCAACCGCCCGCATTCTCTGGCACCATATCTTCCCCAACATTCGCTTTCTCGTGGTGCTCGGCATCACCACCAGCATCGGCGCCATCGCCCTCTCGGAGATCTCGTTGACCTTCTTCGGCCTCGGCGTGCGCGCACCCACGCCGAGCTTCGGCGACATGATCTACGACGGATCGGGGCCGAGACAGGTGCTGGCGCACCCGCATCTGCTGTTTGTGCCGGGTACGATCGCGATTCTCTTCTTCATCTCGTTCGCGCTGTTCGGCGACGCGCTGAACGACATCCTCAACCCGCGCACGCGCTGAGCGGCGTGCAGGCGGGGCCGCAGACTCAGGCGACGGTGACCCACTGGTCGAAGAATCGGCGCTCCACCTGCCAGCCCGCCGGACGTGGGCCGTGCTCACGCTGTGCGCGGGGCGTGAACTCCAGCCGGTAGTCGTCCAATCCAGGTGAGCCGGCGGCCTGCCACTCGGCGTGCAGCGCGAGCAATTGCTGATACAGGGCGTCGTCGCCGTCCAGCACAACCCGCCCGCCCTGCGTGTCCACGAATACGTCGCCCAGGGCATCGTCGTGCAGGCCGTAGCCGGTCGTGCAGGGGCCGACCGCGTTGAACGGCCGTGCATCGCGCAGCGCGAGAAAGTACCAGAAACCGCGTGATGAGCTGGAGGCGGCATTGCTGCGCTCATCGGGCAGCGGCACCACCCCGGCCAGCGCCGGCAGCATACGGCCCTGTGCGGAGGCGTCCCCCGCCGCCGGCGGACGGAACCGTCCGAAGTGTGACATGCCGTCGATGGCAAGGGCGCCCTGCATCAGCATGAAGCCGGAGAAGCCGATCACGCGGCCGAGCAGCCGTTCACCGTCGCGCCAGACGCGCGTCAGCGGACAGAAACCGCCGTGCGTTAACGGCAGCAGCATGAAGCCCGCGGGCCGCAGCTGCTCGACCCAGCGCGGCGAAAGGTCCGGGCATCCGACCGTGGCAACCACGCGATCGAAGGGCGCGGCCTCCGGCGCGCCTGCGAAGCCGTCTTGCGCCAGCACCGTCGCAGCGCCCGGGCGCCAGCCAGCGAGCAGCCGCCGTGCCTGCTCCGCCACGTCCGGCTGAACGTCGATGGAGGTCACGCGGCCGCCTTCTCCCACAAGCTCTGCCAGCAGGGCCGCGTTGTAGCCGGTGCCCGCGCCGATCTCCAGCACACGCATGCCTGGCGCGACCTGCAGCTCCTCCAGCATGTAGGCCATCAGGGCCGGCTCCGAGGTCGCGCTGGTTGGCCGGCCGTCGGTCAGGCGCGTGGGCAGCGCCGCGGAGGAGTAGATGCGGTCCAGTTGCTCCGCCTCGGGGTTCGCCGGATCCACGCGCACGGCCGTCCAGTCCGTGTTTGCGTCGGGAATGATGTTTTCGCCCTGGGACTCGCGCATGTAAAAGGTCTCAATAAACCGATGCCGCGGCACGTTTCGGAACGCCGCTTCCACCGCCGGCGTGCGGATGGCGCCGGCCTGCTTCAGTGCGCCGGCCAGCCGCTCGATCCACGGTCCCGTGTCCATCCTCGCCCTCAATTCTGAACCGGGTCAGCCCGCCTGCGCCGGCAGCGCCGGCCGTCGTGACCGTCACCGTGCCGGGCCGTGAATCGGGCTCAGCTCTGCTCTTCGATCAGCGCCAGCAGCTCGATCTCCGTCTCGGCGGTGCGGCGGCCGATGCTGGCCAGCTCGATGCTCGCCGTCTGGCCGTCCAGAAAGGGGCGCGTCATCAGCAGGGTGAACACGCCCCAGCGCAGGTTGCCGTACACCTCCCACCAGCGCACCGCCTCCCGGCCCACGGCGCGGCCGGCGGCCTCGGCGTAGGCGTCGTAGAACGGCTCGCGCGGGCCGATGCCGCCCACGGGCAGCGCGTCCACGCCGAAGCGCCAGGAGCGCACGCAGATCCAGCCCAGATCTTCCAGCGGGTCGCCCACGTGCGCCAGCTCCCAGTCGAACACGGCGCGCAGGCCCTCCTCGCCCACCAGCACGTTGCCGTTGCGGAAGTCCCCGTGCACGAAGCTGATCTCCGGCGCGGCCGGCGCGTTGAGGCGCAGCCAGCGGATCGCCAGTTCGAAGGCCGGGTGCGGCTCGATCGCCGCCTCGCGGAAGGTCTGCTCTATCGCGTCCAGCTCGAACAGCGCTGGCGACGCGCCGGCGGGCGGACGGCGTAAGAAGGCCAGCTCCGGCACGTCCCACTCGACCCGGTGAATCGCCGCCAGGGTTCGACCGAGTTGCCGCGGCAGAGCTTCGCGCGCCCCGGCCAACGACGCCTCCTTGACGATGCGTCGTCCGATCGATTCGCCCTGCAGCCGTTGCATGACATAGAACGGCTGGCTGAGCGCGTGCTCGCCCACGTACAGGGCTTCGGGCACGGGCACGCCCGCCGCCCGCGCCGCCCGCAGCAGGCGGAACTCTTCCGCGGCGCCGAAGGCGCGCGACTCGCTGGGCCGGTAGCTCATCAGCACGAGCTGCTGTGCCTGCTCGCGCCCGTCGGAGAAGCGCAGCGCCGCGTCCAGCCGCCAGGTCTCGCGCACGGCGCCGCCGGTCATCAGCCGCACGTCGGCGAGCGTCACCTCGGCGGCGCCGGTCTGCTCGCGCAGGAAGGCCGGCAGATGCGCCAGCAGCTCGTCTGCCTGCATTGATCTCACCGCGGGGAGTCAGCGCCTGGGCATTGCCCTCAGTCGGCGCCCGCCGCGCCGGCCGGCACGCCGCGCTCCTCGGCGACCTTGCGCAGCCGCGCGGGGCGAGTATATCCGTTGCTGTGGCCGTTGGTAGAGCCGTTTGTCCCGTTGCGGCCGGCGTGCACCGCCGCCAGCAGCGGACGCAGGTAATCGCCGGTGAGGCTGCCGGGCACCTCGGCCACCTCCTCCGGCGTACCGGTGGCGATGATACGGCCGCCGCGGTCGCCGCCCAGCGGCCCCATGTCGATGATGTAGTCCGCGGCCTTGATCACGTCGAGATTGTGCTCGATCACCAGCACCGTGTTGCCGCCGTCCGCCAGCCGCTGCAGGACCTCCAGCAGGTGGCGCACGTCCTCGAAGGAGAGGCCCGTGGTCGGCTCATCGAGGATGTAGAAGGTGCGGCCCGTAGACCGGCGCGAGAGCTCCGTGCTGAGCTTGACGCGCTGCGCCTCGCCGCCGGAGAGCTGCGTCGCCGGCTGGCCCAGGCGGATGTAGCCCAGCCCCACCGAGGCCAGCGTCTCCAGCTTGACGCGGATGCGCGGCTGGGCGGAGAAGAAGGCCAGCGCCTCGTCCACGGTCATGTTGAGCACGTCGGCGATCGTCTTGCCCTTGAAATGGATTTCCAGCGCCTCGCGGTTGTAGCGGCTGCCCTTGCAGACTTCGCAGGGCACGGTCACGTCGGGCAGGAACTGCATCTCGATCTCGATGTAGCCCTCCCCCTTGCAGGCCTCGCAGCGGCCGCCCTTGACGTTGAAGCTGAAGCGCCCCGCCGTGTAGCCGCGCATGCGCGCTTCCGGCATCGTCGAAAACAGCTCGCGGATCGGCGTGAACAGGCCGGTGTAGGTCGCCGGGTTCGAGCGCGGCGTGCGGCCGATCGGCGTCTGGTCGATGTCGACGACCTTGTCGATCTGCTGCAAGCCTTCGATCGGGCCCGACTCGCCCGCCCGCTCGCGGGCGCCGTTCAGCACCTGCGCGATCTTCTTGTAGAGGATCTCCTCCACCAGCGTGCTCTTGCCCGAGCCGGAGACGCCCGTCACGCAGACGAACTTGCCCAGCGGGATCGAGACGTCCACGTGTTTGAGGTTGTTTTCCCGCGCGTCGCGGATCGTAATCGCCTTGCCGTTGCCGGGACGGCGCACCGCGGGCATCGGGATCTGCTTACGGCCGCTCAAATAGTCGCCGGTGAGCGAGGCGGCGTTCGCCATGATCTCGTCGATGTCGCCCGTGGCGACGACGTAGCCGCCGTTCTCGCCCGCGCCCGGCCCCATGTCGATGATGTGGTCGGCGGCGCGCATCATCGCCTCGTCGTGCTCAACCACCAGCACCGTGTTGCCCAGGTCGCGCAACCGTTCCAGCGTGGCGATCAGGCGCGAGCTGTCGGCGGGGTGCAGGCCGATCGAGGGTTCGTCGCAGACGTAGAGCACGCCCATCAGGCTGGAGCCGATCTGCGTCGCCAGGCGGATGCGCTGCGCCTCGCCGCCGGAGAGTGAGCCCGTGGCGCGGTCCAGTGCCAGGTAGTCGAGGCCGACGTCGACCAAAAACGTCAGCCGGGCGCGGATCTCCTTGAAGATCTGGTAGCCGATCAACTGGTCGCGCTCGGAGAGCGGCGTGCCCGGCCCGGCCAGCCGCTCGGCCCAGGCCAGCGCCTCGACGATGCCCAGCGCCGTCACGTCGACGATGTTCATCGCTTCGATCGTGACACCGAGCGTTTCCGGTTTCAGTCGCTTGCCCTTGCACACGGGGCAGGGCGTGGCCGCCATATAGCGCTCGATCTCGGCGCGCGACCACTCGGAGTCCGTCTCGCGGTAGCGGCGGTCTAAATTCGGGATCACGCCCTCGAACTGCGTCTCGTAGGTGTGGGTGCGGCCGTACTGATTGGTGTACTTCACGGCCACGGGCTTGCCGCCGTTGCCGAAGAGGATCAGCCTGATCTGGTCTTCATTCAGATCCTTGACCGGCGTGTTGACGGAGAAGCCGCCGCTCTGCGCCACGGCTTCCAGGATCTTGCCGTACCACGGGCTGATCGTGCCGGAGCGCGCCCAGGGCTGCACCGCGCCCTCGCTGATCGACAGCTCGCGGTTGGGAATCACCAGCGCCGGGTCCAGCTCCATCTTCACGCCCAGGCCGGTGCAGGCCGGGCAGGCGCCATGCGGGCTGTTGAAGCTGAAGTTGCGCGGCGCGATCTCGCCCATGCTGAAGCCGTCGTAGGGGCAGGCGAAGTTCTCGGAGAAGATGCGCTCGCTCTCGCCCTCGATTGCGACCAGGACCATGCCGCCGCCGAGCTTCAGCGCCGTCTCCACCGAGTCGGCCAGCCGCGACGATTCTTCAGGCAGCCGCTCGGCCGGGTCTTCGGTGACGATGCGGTCGACCACGACCTCGATCGAGTGCTTCTTCTGCTTGTTGAGCGCGATCCCTTCGGAGGCGTCGCGCACCACGCCGTCCACGCGCACCCGCACAAAGCCGGCCTGCTGCGCGTCTTCGAAAACGTGCTGGTGCTCGCCCTTGCGGTCGCGGATCACGGGCGCGAGGATCATCAGCCGCTTGCCCGGCTCGATCGAAAGGATTGCGTCCACGATCTGCTGCACGGTCTGGCGCTCGATCACGCGGCCGCAGTTGGGGCAGTGCGGCACGCCGATGCGGGCGAAGAGCAGGCGCAGATAGTCGTAGATCTCGGTGACCGTGCCGACCGTACTCCGGGGGTTGCGGCTGGTGCCCTTCTGGTCGATCGAGATCGCCGGCGAGAGTCCTTCTATGTAGTCGACGTCCGGCTTCTCCATCTGGCCCAAAAACTGGCGGGCGTAGGCGGAGAGCGACTCGACGTAGCGGCGCTGGCCCTCGGCGTAGACAGTATCAAAGGCCAGGGAGCTCTTGCCGGAG